>JAJXSQ010000041.1 GCA_021784495.1 Myxococcales bacterium
CTTGGGCGCGGCCCCCGGGGACGGGGCCGCGGCCGGCGCCCGCCGCGCCCGCTGCGCCTCGAACCAGGCGTGCTCCGGCCGGGCGAGGATCCGATCGATGACGGCGTCGACCGCCTCGGCCTGGGCGCGCTTGCCCTGGGCGGCGGCGCGCGCGGCGATGGCCCGGGCCTGGGGGACGAGCTTCATGTAGAAGTCCTCGGCCACCTCGAACATGCCGTGCCAGTGGACGTAGTCGGGGGCGCCCATGGAGGCGGCGTGGCGGGCGCGCCGCCCCTCGTGGTGCCAGAGGAGGAACCAGGTCCACTCGATCTCCTCGTCGAAGTCCTCCTTGGTGAGGAGTCCCTGGGCCCGGAGCACCCCCATGATCTCCAGCCCCGGCCGGGCGAACTTCTCGTCGTAGAGGACCACGAGGTCGTCGTACCCCCGGTAGAAGCCGTCGATGGTGGTCGAGGTGTGGCAGACGGCGCAGACCGTCCGCATCCGGTCGCGCTTCTGCCGCCAGGTGTCGGTCACCAGCGCGGCGCGCTTCGCCGGATCGCTCTCGGTGACCAGCCGGTGCGACGCGTCGGTGTCGAGGAGCGCCGAGACCGGCGGGCGGTTGGTCCAGGAGATGCGCGCGCCGATGTCGTGGGTGACCTTCTCGCCGTTCACGTTGGCGGAGACGTGGCAGGTGGCGCAGGTGGGGGCCGCGGTGTAGTCCTTGCCCAGGACCCAGCGCGGGGAGTCGAGGTTCATCCGGTCCTTGAGGTCGCGGTAGGCGATCCCGTGCTTCGACTCCTCGTAGATCTCCTTCTGCGGGTGGTCCGGGCCGAGGTGGCACTTGCCGCAGCTCTCCGGCTGGCGCGCCCGGCGGGCGGAGAAGTCGTGGCGGCCGTGGCAGGCGGAGCAGGAGCCGCGCGAGCCGTCGAGGTTGATGCGGCCGATCCCGGTGTTCGGCCAGGTGCCGGGGACGAGGATGGGGCGGCCGTAGTCGTCGCGGGAGATCCGCGCCATCGCGGCGGCGTTGGTCGGCTTGCCGTCCGGCCCGGGCTTCAGGTCGTCGACCGTCACCTGGCCGCCGTCGGTGGCCCGGAGCGCGACCTTGCCGCCGTGGCACTGCTGGCAGCCCTGCTCCGAGCTGGCCAGGCCGTTCACCCCCGTCCCCGGGGGCAGGGCCGGCGTCGGCGCGGCGGGCGGGAACGGCGCGCGCGCCCCCTCGACGATCTCCGCGAGGTAGTTGTCGAGCGAGGCGAGGATGTCGCCCGCCTTCGCGTGGTGGCTCGGCTCGAACTCACGGTCCTCCGCGGCGTGGCAGCGGGCGCAGTCCCGCGGCGTCACCACCACCGCCACCAGCGGCTGCCCCTCGTGGCCGAACGCGTCGGCGTCCCCCTGCTCGGCCCGGTGGCAGTCGTAGCAGCCGACGCCGCGCCGCGCGTGGCGGCTCTCGCGCCACTCCTCGACGATGCCCGGGGTCGTGGTGGCGTGGCACTCGACGCAGGCGCGGGAGGAGGCGGGGACCGGGGCCGGCCTCGTCGCCTTCGCCGGGGTGGCGGCGGCGAGGAGGGGAGCGGCGAGCGCGGCGGCGAGCCGGAGGGAGGGAGCTCTCATGGCAGGTGTCCTCGTGGCGCCTCGCCGCGGTCCGGCGGGGCCGGTCGGCGGAGGCTCCGGGACCTCCACAGCAAGCCGCCTGCCATGGCGCGGCGGCAGCCAGGGCGAGCCCTGGCCGCGACCTGGGCCCGCCGGTGCGCTCCCCTGCGCGGCGCGTCCCGGATCCCGGGGTCCGGCGCCGGATGCGAGGATCCGGGCTGCGCCCGGGGGCGCCCGTCCCGCGAGCCGCCCGCCGGGCCGCCGGTGTCATCCCCAGGCAGCGGGAGATCGACCCGTCGGCCCCCCCCGGGACGCGAAGGCGGGGGCAGATCTCTCGAGACACCATGGAGGGGGAGAGCCCCAGGAGGAGAGGGCCCGGAGGCGGCCGGGTGTGCGATCACCGTGCCATCGCCGGCCGCGGCAGGGCCGGGAGGAGGCGCGCGTGGGCAAGATGATCTCGTTCCAGCGGACCGGCGGAGGGACGGCGGCCGGATACCTCGCCGAGGCCACGGGCCCGAAGGCCCCGGGCGTCGTGGTGATCCAGGAGTGGTGGGGGCTCCAGGGGCAGATCAAGGAGATCTGCGATCGGTTCGCCGGGGCCGGGTTCCACGCGCTCGCGCCGGACCTGTTCGAGGGGAAGGTCGTGCCCTACCACGACTCCGCGGCGGCCAGCGCCGCGATGTCCTCCCTCGACTTCCGGAAGGCGACCGACGAGGTGGTCCGCGGCGCGGTCCGGCACCTCGCGGCCGGGGGGGCGAAGGTGGGGCTGACCGGCTTCTGCATGGGGGGCGCGGTGACGGTGATCGGGGCGGTCCACGTCCCGGAGCTCTCGGCGGCGGTCACCTTCTATGGCCTCCCGCCGGAGGAGGTGGCCGCGCCGCGGGACGTGCGCGTCCCTCTCCAGGGTCACTTCGCGCGCCACGACGACTGGGTCTCCCCGGCGGTGGTCGACGACTTCGAGCGAAAGCTGCGCGCCGCGGGGAAGATCTTCGAGTTCCACCGCTACGAGGGGCACCACGCCTTCATGAACTCCGACCGCAAGGAGGTCCACGACCCCGCCGCGGCCCAGCGGGCGTGGGAGCGGGCGGTCGAGTTCTTCCGGAAGCACCTCGCCTGATCCCCGGCGCCGCCGCGCCGTGACACGGCGGTGACCCGGCGCCGCCATCCTCGGATCATGGCGACGGCGACGCATCCGGTGGGACCCAAGCCGCTTCTCCGAGGAGTCTCGCACGAGGTGGCGGTGGCCTTCGCGGTCGCCGGGGGGATCTCGCTCCTGCGCGCCGCGAGCGGCGGGAAGGCGCTGCTCGCCGCGGCCGTCTACGGCTTCGCGCTCACCGCGCAGTTCACCATCTCGGCGCTGTACCACCGCCCGCCCTGGGGACCGCGGGCCCGCAGGTTCATGCGGCGGCTCGACCACTCGGCGATCTTCATCCTCATCGCCGGGACCTTCACCCCCTTCTGCCTCCTCGATCCCTCGCCCACCGCCCGCTGGGTCCTCCCCGCGGTCTGGATCGGCGCGGGGGCCGGTGTGCTCCTCTCGGTCGCCTGGCCCTTCGCGCCCAAGTGGCTCATGTCGATCCTCGCGATCGCGCTCGGCTGGATGGTCGTCCCGGCCCTGCCGTCGCTCGCGGCGGTGATCGGCGCGCGCGGGCTCGCGCTGCTCCTCTCCGGCGGAATCCTCTACTCGATCGGTGCGCTGGTCTACGCCACCCGGCACCCCGATCCGTTCCCGCGCGTCTTCGGGTACCACGAGGTCTTCCACGCGCTGGTGATCGTCGCGGCGGTGCTCCACTTCACCGCCGTCGCGCGCGTCCTCGGCGCCATCCGCTGAGCGGGCGCCTTACCGGCCGCTCCCCGGCCCCGCCGGTCCTGCGCGATCCGCTGCGAAACGGCTGCGTGCCGGGGCGACGGCGGTCGCTCGACGCTCCGCTTCCGACCTCGAGCGGGAGGAGCGTCCGTTCCTCGACGCTCGCCGCCCGGCTCGCTTGGGTTCGCGGTGGCGATCGGGTGGCGCAGCGCGCCGCGGCTCAGTGAAATTCCGGCCGGGCTGGGCCGTAGGGACAGCCGAGAGTGGGATCGGGCGACCGGAGAGTGGCCATGATGAAGACGCTCGCGATGACGCCGCACTGGAGGCTGAACCTGACCGAGGGGATCGTCATCCTGGCGCTCTCCCTGCTGCTCGTCGGCGCGTACCTCGCCGCGCTCGCGGCCGCGCGAGGCGCGATCGGCGACGCCCTGGACGACGCGGTCATGACGACGCGGGGGAGCACCGTCTCCGCGCTCGAGCTCCCGCCCCCGGGCCGCGCGTAGCGACGCGCGCCGCGGCGGTGCGCGTCAGGCCCGGTAGGCCACCCGGATCGCGCCCCAGTGGCGGCCTCCGACCATGATCGGCGCCGAGGCATCCTTCATCAGGGCGAACTGCCCGCCGCCCATGTCCCGCCGGTAGCACTGGATGAGGAACGGCGCCCGGCTCCGGGCCGCCGCCAGGCCGACGCGATCGTCGAACATCCGCCGGTTCCGGCAGTTGGCCTTGTTCCACTCCGGGTCCCGGCCCTGCGGCTGGGAGAACTTCCGGTTGTGCGTCGGCAGGTAGCCGTTGCGGTCCACGGCGACGACGAAGACCACCTTGGGATCGGCGGCGAGCGGGGGTTCGAGGACGCCGGGGAAGAGCCGGTCGGTGATGGAGGTGAACCGGGTGAGGAACTGCTGCGGGTCGGTCTGGGCCACCGGGGCGTAGCGCTCGTCGAAGAGGGTGGCGAGCGGGGCGCGCCCGGCGGCGAGCTCGGCCTCGAGGAGCGCCGCAGCGGCGCGGGCCGTCTCGATCGCGACGTCGACGTAGTGCCGGTCGACCGTCGCCACCCCGGTGTCGGCCGAGAGGCCGAGGATCCGCTCCGCGAGCCCCATGAGCCGGTTGATGCGGTCGCGGACCGCGGCCAGGCTCGCGCTCGAGGTCTCCACCCCCGCGTCGAGCTCCTCCACCTCCTTGAGGAACCCGCCGACCCGGCGCTCGACCTCCCGCGCCCCGGAGCCGATCACCTCGGCGCGCTGGTCGATCTCCTTCGTGGCGCCCTCCACCACGGCGACGAGGGCGGCGATCGACCGGGTGCCGTCGCCGACCGCCTCGGCCCGCTGGCGCCCCTCCTTGCTCGCGGCGGCGAGCTGCCCGGCGAGCGTCGCGAGGACCTGGAGGGAGGCGTCGACCTTCTGCGAGGTCTCCCGGGTCTGGTTCGCGAGATCCCCCACCTCCCGCGCGATGATCGCGAAGCCGGCGCCGATCGTCCCGGCGTGCGCCGCCTCGACGGTGGCGTTGACCGCCAGGATCTTGGTGTGGTTCGCGATGCCGCCGATGCTGCCCGCGGTGCGGGCCACCTCCTCGAGCGAGCCGCGCAGCTCGCCGAGCCGGGAGGAGGTCGTCTCGACGACGCCGACCAGGGCGCGGATGTCGGCGAGCGCCTGGTCCACCAGCCGCCGCTTGGCGCCGACCTCCTCGCCGGTCGACCGCGCGAGCGCGCGGGTCGCCGCCGACGCCTCCTCCATGGCGCGGTCGCTCCCGAGCACCTGGAGGGCCGCCTCGCGCAGGTCGTGGAAGCGCTTGGTCTGCGCGGCCAGCAGGGTCGCGACCTCCTCGACGTGGCCGGCGACGTCGACGATCTCGATCCCCAGGTTGCCGCCCTCGCCGGCGATCGCGCGGATCGCCGCCGCCTGCGGGCTCTCGGTTGCCTCGGGCATCGGCGGGGGCCTCCGCGGCGGGCCTTCCGGCGGCCCGGCGCTCCGGTGAGCGACGGGGGAACCGTAGCACGCGGGCGGCGCGGAGGGGCGCGGTGCGCGGCGCGAGGTGAGAGGAGGTCCCACCCGCGCGGTTTACCCGGGGTCGACACCGGCCCTCCGGGGCGCGCCGGCGCGGAGCGTGGTAGCGTCGGCCGGCGCCGGGGGCCGCGGCGCCGCCCTCGAGGAGGTCACCGATGCCGAGCGCCGATCCCGCCGCCACCCTGGGGCCCGACCAGAAGTACTGCCACGCCTGCGCGACGGTGCTCGACGCCCGCGCCGAGCTCTGCCCGCGCTGCGGCGTGCGCCAGCATTTCCCCGCGATGCCCGGGATGACGGTGACGGCGTCGGGCAAGTCGCGCCTCGCCGCGGCGCTCTTCGCCTTCTTCCTCGGCGGCTTCGGCGTCCACAAGTTCTACCTCGGCCAGATCGGCCTCGGCGTCCTCTACCTGGTCTTCTCCTGGACGTTCATCCCGGCGGTGGTCGGCGTCATCGAGGGGATCCTGCTCCTGACCCAGACCGACGCCGCCTTCGCCGCGCGGTACGGGTAGGGCGCGCGGTCCGGCCGGCGGCGCTCCCGGCCCCGCTCGCCCCGCGCCGGCCCGCCGGCGGGCTCGTTCACCGATCGTGGAGCAGGACCGCGCGGTACCGCACCTTGCCGGCGGCGAGCCGCTCCCGGACCGCGTTCGCCTGGGCGAGCGGGTAGGTCTCGATGGCCGGCCGGACCTTCCCGGCGGCGACGAGCTGGAGCGCCTCGTACAGGTCGCTCCGCTCGTCCTGGGAGCTGCCGCGCAGCTGGCGCTGGCCCATCATGAGGGCCATGACGTCGACCGCGATCGGGCTGTCGGTCACCCCCATGTTGACGAGGCGGCCGCCGGGGCGCAGCGCCCGGAAGGCGCTCGCCACCTGGCGGGCCGAGTTGGTCGTGGAGAGGATGACGTCGGCGCCCCCCGCGGCGGCCAGCGCCCTCCCCGGATCGTCGCCCCCGATCAGCACCTCGTCGGCGCCCATCGCCCGGAGCTCGGCCGCCTTGCCGGCCTGGCCGGTGATCGCGAAGGTGGCGAGGCCCAGGGCGTGCGAGAACTGGAGCGCGAGGTGGCCGAGCCCGCCGAGCCCGAGCACCGCCACGCGCTCGCCCGGGCGGGGATCGGCGTTGCGCAGCCCGCTCATCACCGTGTAGCCAGCGCAGAAGATGGGGGCCGCCGTCGCGGCGTCGAGCCCGTCGGGGAGGAGGGTGCAGCCCGAGGCCCAGGCGAGCATCAGCTCCGAGTTTCCGCCGCCCAGGTGCATCCAGGTCTGGGCCTCGGCGCAGCCGCCCTCGCGCCCGGACTGGCACGCGGCGCAGCGGCCGCAGCCCTGCTGGTGCCAGTGGACGCCGACGCGATCGCCGACCCGCAGGCGGGTCACCCCCGCGCCCAGCTCGACCACGTCGCCGACCGGCTCGTGGCCGGCGACGATCGGGGGCTGCAGCGGGAAGAGGCCGTGGTGGACGTGCAGGTCGGTGCCGCACATGCCGCTGGCGCGGACCCGGATGAGCACCTGGCCGGGCTGGGGCCGGGGATCGGGGAGCTGCTGCAGCTCCCACGGCTGGTCGAAGCGGGCGATGACGGCGGCGCGCATGGGGGGCCTCGGGGGGATCGTGGAGATCGCTCGTGTAGCCGGATCGTCCACGCCGGGCAACGCCTCTCACGGGCCCTGGACGCCCGCCGCGCGAGCGGATCAGCCGAGCAGGTCGCGCAGCAGCAGCAGGTTCAGCGCCGTCACCACCGCGGCCGAGAGCCACAGGAGGAGGCGGTGCGATCTCGGGGCGAGGAGGGGGCCCATGACCCCCGGGGAGGAGATGAGGACGCCGAGCGCGAGGATGGTCCAGGGGAGCTGCAGGCTCAGGGCGACCTGGCTCCAGATGAGGGCGGCGAAGGGATCCCGGACGACCAGCGCCGCCGCGACCGCCCCGGCCAGGGTGAGCCAGATCCCGAGGCGGGCGTGGCGATCCCCGGCGTCGTAGGGCTTCCCGGCCCAGCCGGCGACGATGCTCCCCCCGGCCATCGCCGCGGTGATCGAGGAGGCGACGCCGGCCAGGACCAGGGCGAGCGCGAAGACGACCGACGCCGCCCGCCCGAGCAGGGGCGCGAGGGCCTCGCCGGCCTGCGACAGCTCGGTGACCGCCACGCCGCGGGCGAAGAAGACCGCGGCGGCGACCGCGATCATCGCGCCGTTGATCGCCCACCCGACCCCCATCGCCGCCGCCGTGTCGAGGAACTCGTAGCGGAGCCGCCGCTGGACGACCGCGTCGCCGGCCTCCCGCCAGGCGCGGCTCTGGATGATCTCCGAGTGGAGGAAGATGCCGTGCGGCATCACCACCGCGCCGAGGATGCTGGCGACGAGCGCCGTCGCGCCGGCCGGGATCGCCGGCACCGCCAGGCCGCGCAGCGCGCCGCGCCAGCCGACGGCGGAGATGGCGAGCTCGAAGAGGAAGGCGAGCCCCACCAGCGAGACGAAGCCGATGATCCACCGCTCGAGCCGGGCGTAGCCGTTCCCGAGCAGCAGGGCGGCGACCACCGCCGCCGTCAGGAGCGCGCCGGCGGCGTGCGGCAGCCCGGTGAGCATCTCCAGCCCTACGGCGGCGCCCAGGATCTCGGCGAGCGCGGTCGCGATCACGGCGAGCACCGCGCTCCCGAGCAGGAGGCGCGCCGCGGCGGGGCGGAGGTGGGCCCTCGCCGCCTCGGCCAGGCAGAGGCCGGTCGCGATCCCGAGGTGCGCGGCGTTGTGCTGGACGACGACGAGCAGGACCGTCGAGAGGGTCACCACCCAGAGGAGCGCGTAGCCGAAGCGAGAGCCGGCGGCCATGTTGGCCGCCCAGTTGCCCGGGTCGATGAAGCCGACGGTGACGAAGAAGCCGGGCCCGAGGTAGCGGAGCGCCTCGAGGAGGCCGTGGCGGGGGGGGGATGCCGCCGCCGAGGGGGGCGGGCCCGTCGAGCCGGCGGCGGCGGTCGGCCCGGTGTGCGCCATGGGGTCGATCATAGGCGCAAGCGGGAGCCGGGGCGACGTTCCGGCCCCGCCGCGCCGGGATCGCCCCGCCGCGGCGCCGGGCGCGCGATCCCCTGGCGCGCGCGGTCAGCCGAAACGCACCGAGCGCATGGAGAGCGACGACATGTCGAACCCCTCGATCGGGAAGCGGACGGCGTCCTCCGCCCCGCTCGCGCCGGCGGCGTACAGGATCGGCAGGAAGTGATCGGGGGTCGAGTGCGCGAGGCGGCCGGCGTCGCTCGAGAGGGCGCGGAGGAGCGGGCCCTCCTCGTGCAGCTCCAGCGCGCGGGCGACGCCGGCGTCGAACGCGCGGGCCCACTCCGGCGCCTCCGTCTCCCCGCGGTGCCAGGCGCCGAAGGCGTGCCCGAGGTTGTGGACGAGGTTGCCGCTGGCCAGCACGAGCACCCCCTCGTCGCGCAGCGGGGCCAGCGCGCGGCCGATGGCGAGGTGCTCCTCCGGCTCGAGCCGGCCGTCGATGCTGAGCTGGACCACCGGGACGTCGGCGGCGGGGCGCAGGTGCACGAGCACGCTCCAGGTCCCGTGATCGAGCCCCCAGGAGCCGTCGAGGGAGGCCCGCCGCGCGCCGACGAGCTCCACCACGCGCCGCGCGAGCGCCGGGTCCCCGGGGGCCGGGTACTGGACGCGGGAGAGCTCCGCGGGGAAGCCGCCGAAGTCGTGGAGGGTCCGGGGGCGCTCGTCCGCGGTGGCGAAGGTCCCCTCGACGTACCAGTGCGCCGACACGGCGAGGATCGCCCGCGGGCGAGGCAGCGTCCGGGCGACCTCGCGGAAGGCGCGGCTCCAGGCGTTGTCCTCGATCGCGTTCATCGGGTTGCCGTGGCCGACGAAGAGGACGGGCATGCGGGCGGGGCCGCTGGCGCCGGGGTCTCGTGGACTCGTGGTCATGTCAGCTCGATCTCCCTCCGCCGCATCGCCGGCCGGAGCTCGTCCCGCGGGGCGGGAGCGCGGCGTGAGCCTACGCCATCCGTCACCCGACCAGGCGGATCGGGACCCACCCCCGGAGCGCGTTCACGAGCCAGAGGCGTCGCGCGCGGCGGAGATCGGCCACCCTCAGCGTGCGCTCGACGATCGCGCCGCGGGCGAGCAGGTCGGCGCGGAACACCCCCGCGAGGAGCCCCGAGGCGCGGGGCGGCGTCGCCAGCTCGCCGCCGAGCTCGGCGACGAGGTTCCCGACGGTCAGCTCGGTCACCTCGCCCGACTCGCTCTGGAGGATGACGTCGAAGACGTCCGGCCGCTCCCGGCGGCGTGCGTCGAGCGGGCCGCGCCGGGTCGTCTTGTGGAAGACGAGCGGGTCGTCCGGGCAGACGGGCGTGCGCGCGAGCGCGACCGGGAGCGGGGCGGGCGCGGCCTCGGGGCAGTCGCCCACCTCGAGCCGGATCCCGCCCGCCTCGCCGAGGAGGAGGCGGAGGCGCCGCGGCCCCGGGCCGTGCGCCGCCGCGGCCTCCAGGATCGCTCCCCGCGCCGCGGCGGAGTCGAGCGCGAAGCCGAGGTGGCGCGCCGACGCCTCGAGGCGCGCGAGGTGGCGGGGGAGGAGCGCGCAGCCGCCGCCCTCGATCCGCATCGTCTCGAGGAGGTCGAATCCCGGGGCGGAGGGGGTGGTCAGGATCCGCGCCTTGGCGAGCGTCTCGGCCCACTCCGCCGCGGCCGACGACGCCCAGGTGATCCCGGCGCCCGCCCCGTAGGTGGCGTCGCCGCTCCGGAGGTCGAGATCGAGCGTGCGGATCGCGACGTTGAAGGCGGCGCGGCCCCCCGGGGCGATCGCGCCGACCGCGCCGCAATACGGGCCGCGCGGGCTGCGCTCCAGCCCGGCGATGAGCGACATCGCGCTCACCTTGGGCGCACCGGTGACCGAGCCGCAGGGGAAGAGGGCGGCGAAGACCTCCTCGAGGGTCGCGCCCGATCGCAGGCGCCCCTCCACCGTGGAGGTCATCTGGTGGACGGTGCGGTACCGCTCCACGGCGCACAGATCGGTGACGCGGACCGTTCCCGCGCGCGCCACCCGCCCCACGTCGTTCCGCATGAGGTCGACGATCATGACGTTCTCGGCGCGCTCCTTCGGGGAAGCGGCGAGCGCGGCCGCGATCCGATCGTCCTCCTCCGCGAATCGCCCGCGGGGCGCCGTGCCCTTCATCGGCCGGACCCGGAGCCGATCGCCGTCCCGCTCGAAGAAGAGCTCCGGCGACGCCGACGCGATCGCGCGGCTGCCCATCCCGAGGAAGACGCTGCGCCGTCCTCCCTGGGCGGCGTGGAGGCGCCGGTAGAGCGCGGCGGGATCGCCGGAGAACCGCCCCCGGAGCCTCACGCTCAGGTTCACCTGGTAGGAGGCGCCCCGGCCGATGGCGTCCCGGATCACCTCGACGTCGCGGGCGAAGGCGGCGCCGGAGGAGTCGGGCTCGAGCCCCTCGAGCCGGGCGTCGCCGGGCGGGGGAGAGGCCGGGTCGGCCCCGCGGTCGAAGGCGCCGAACCAGGCGAGCGGCCCGGGTCCCGGCGCGAGGACCCGGAACGCCGGATCGAACGCGGGCGCGGCCTCGTAGGCGACCATGCCGGCGACCCACCGGCCGCCCGCGGCGGCCGCCTCCGCCGCGCGGATGGCGGGTCGGACCTCGGCGAGCGAGCGGGCCTCGAAGACCGAGACCGGCGCCGCCAGCTCCAGGTGGCCGAAGGGGTCGAGGTCGAGGATCGCGCGGACGTCCTGCACCGGGAGGAACCTACCCGCCCGGCAGGCGCCGCTCCAGCGGCCTGCGGACGACGAGCCGCCGCCGGCGGTCGCGACTCGCCCGGCCCGGAGGACGATCCGCTCAGCCGCCCCGACCCTTCGCCGGTCCGGCCAGCTCGCGGGCCAGGTCCACGAAGGCCCGGAGCGCCGGCGACACCTGCGCCCGGCTCGGGAAGTAGAGGAAGAGGCCCGGCACCGCCGCCGCGTAGGGCTCGAGGACGACCCGCAGGCGCCCCTGGCGCAGGTCGTCGGCGATCTGGTGCTCGATCGCGTAGAGGAGCCCCACGCCGGCCCGGGCGAGCTGGACCATGAGCGCCGGATCGTTCGTGGTGACCGGCCCCTCGACGGGGATGCGCCAGGTCCGCTTCCCGCGCTCCAGCTCCCACGCGTAGCGCGCCCCGCCGAAGGACCCGCGGATGGAGATGCAGGCGTGCTGGAGGAGGTCCTCGGG
>JAJXSQ010000425.1 GCA_021784495.1 Myxococcales bacterium
AGACGACCTGCACGGTGAAGCCTCCGCCGCGCGCCGCCGGCGCCGAGCTTCGCGCGAGCGGATCGGGCTCGCCCGGAGGGGGCGCCGGCGCCGCGGCCGAGACCGGGGCCGCGGTCGGGGTCGGGGCGACCGCCGCGGTGACCGGGGCCGGGGCGGGCGACGCCCGGGGAGCGGGCGCCGGCGGCGCGGCGATCGGCTCGGCCGGCGCCGAGCCCTCCCGGGTGAGCCGATCGTGGAAGGTGAGCGCGTCGTCCTTGACCGGCGGCGCGGCGGCCGGAGGCTGGTCGAGGGCCTCGAGCGCGTCGCCGCGCGCCACCTCCCCCTGCCGCGCGGCGAGCTTTCGCCCGACGTTCAGCCCGAGCACGAAGACGAGCCCCAGCAGCACCAGCGCGCCGACGACCACCGAGGCGATCTGGCGTCCGTCGAGCGACAGCTCGACCCGATCTCGCGGCCTCTCGACGACGTTCTCGGCGTCCATGGCTCACCCATCCCCGGCGCCTCCGTCCTCCCGACGGCGCCGCGGAGCGGAAGTCTATGCCTCGGAGACGATATCGCCAGTTTCCGGCCCCTCCATCCGCTCCGGCGCCGAGACCCCCAGGACCGCGAGCCCGTTCGCCAGGACCTGGAGCAGCGCCCGGCACAGGAAGAGGCGGGCCCGGGTCCGCACCGGGTCCGGGCCGATGACGCGCTCCCCGGTCCGCTTCCCCTGGGTGTACCAGGAGTGGAAGGCGGCGATCGTCTCCTGGAGGTAGAAGGCCACCCGGTGCGGCTCGTAGGCCAGGGCGGCGCCGGAGAGGAGATCGGGGAAGGCGGCGATCCGCCGGATCAGCTCCCGCTCCCCGGGGGAGGTGAGGGTGCGCGCCGCCTCGAGGTCGAACTCGGGCGGCGCCAGGCCCGCCTCGGCCGCCCGGCGGAAGATGGCGTGGAGCCGGGCGTGGCCGTACTGGACGTAGAAGACCGGGTTGTCGAGCGTCTGGCGGGTCGCCAGCTCGAGGTCGAAGTCGAGCGGCGCGTCGGAGCGGCGGGTGAAGAAGATGAACCGGGTGGCGTCGCGCCCGACCTCGTCCACGACCTCCCGGAGCCAGACCACGTTGCCGGAGCGCTTCCCCATCTTGATCGCCGCCCCGCCGCGGGTCAGGTTGACCATCTGGATGAGGACCACCTTGAGATCGTCGCGCCGGTGGCCCAGGGCCTCCAGCGCCGCCTCGAGCCGGGGCACGTAGCCGCCGTGATCCGCGCCGAGGACGTCGACGAGGAGGTCGGCGCGCTGGCGCTTCTCCCAGTGGTAGGCGATGTCCGCGCAGAAGTAGGTGGGCGTGCCGTCGGCCCGCTTGACCGGGCGATCGACCTCGTCCCCGAACCGCGAGGAGCGGAACAGGGTCAGGTCCTCGTCGGCGGCCACCTCCTCTTCGCCCGAGGCGGCCGCGGCCGGCGCCGCCCCCTTCTTCGACCGCGGCGGCGGGAGCTTCCCGACGTAGACGAGGTCGCGGGCCTGGAGGTCGTCCAGGAAGCGCGCCACGATCCCGGACTGGTAGAGCTCCCGCTCCGAGGACCAGCGATCGAACTCGATGCCGATGGCCGCGAGATCGGCCCGGATCATCCCGAGGACGTGCGCGACCGCCAGGTCGCGGAGGGGCGCGAGCCACTCCGACTCCGGGGCGTCGAGGAAGCGCGCCCCGTGCGCCGCCAGCGCCGCCGCCGCGATCTCCTTCACGTACTCGCCCGGGTAGGCCTTCTCCGGGAAGGTCACCGTCCGGCCGAGGAGCTCCTGGTACCGGAGGTGGACCGACCGGGCGAGGGTCTGGACCTGCGCGCCGTGATCGTTGACGTAGTACTCGCGGGTGACGCGGAAGCCGGCCCAGGCGAGGAGCCGCTGCACGCCGTCCCCGGTGACGGCGTTCCGGCCGTGGCCGACGTGCATCGGACCGGTCGGGTTGGCGGAGACGTACTCGACGACGACCGAGCGGCCGGCGCCGACGTTCGTCCGGCCGAAGTCGGCGCCCGCGGCCACCGCCTGCTCGAGCGCCCGCAGCCAGAGATCCGGCGCGACGCGGAGGTTGACGAAGCCGGGACCGGCCACCTCGAGCGAGGCGATCTCCCCCCCGGCGTCGACGGCCCGGATCGCCTCGACGATCGCCGCCGCGAGCTCCCTCGGCGGGCGCCCGGCGATCCGCGCGAGCCCGAGCGCCGCGTTCACCGCGAAGTCTCCGTGCCGGGGATCGCGCGGGGCCTCGACGACGAAGGGGACCTCGCTCCGCGGCCACCGCCCCTCGCGAGCGCCGCGCTCGAGCGCGGCCTGGACGATCTCGACGACCCGTTCTCTCACCATAGGGCGCGTGGTCATACCGGCTGGCGCGCGGGGCCGCAAGGGCGCGCGGTCCTCGGCCGGCCCGGAGCCCTCCGCGGGGGCTCAGAGCCGGATCGGCTCCTCGATCCTGGGGGGGGGATGGGGAGCGGGCGGCGGCGCGACGGCGCCGGGCCCCGACGCCGGCGGGATCGCCGGCGGAGGGGCCGCGGGTGGCCCGGG
>JAJXSQ010000426.1 GCA_021784495.1 Myxococcales bacterium
CCGCTGCCGCGCCGGATCGGGATCGTCGGGCTCGGCCTGATGGGCGGGGCGCTCGCGCGCGCCGTCCGCGCCCTCGACCCGGCGATCGGCGTCGTCGCCGTCGAGCCGGGGGAGGCGGTGCGGGCGCGGGCGCTCGCCGAGGGGGTCGTCGACGAGGCGCGCGCCGTGCCGGACGCCGCCCTCGGCGGCTGCGACCTCGCCGTCCTCTGCGCCCCGGTGGCGACCATCGAGGCGCTCCTCGGGCCGGTGGCGCGCGCGCTGCCGGACGGCGCCGTGCTCACCGACGTCGGCGGCGCCAAGGAGGCGATCCTGCGCCGCGCCGCCGCCGAGGTCCGGCCCGGCGTCGCCTTCGTGGGGGCCCACCCGATGTTCGGGGGGCACGGCGGCTACGACGGCGCCGCCGCCGCGGCCGGGCGCTGGCGCGGCGGGGCGGTCGCCGTCTGCACCGACGGCGACCCGGCGGCCGTCGAGCGGGTGGCGGCGCTCCACGCGGCGCTCGGCGCCGAGGTGGTCCGCTGCACCGCCGCCGAGCACGACGCCGCCGTGGCGGTCGTCTCGCACCTGCCCTACCTGGTCGCCAGCGCCCTGGCCGCCGCCGCGGGCGAGGCGGGGCCGCTCGCCCGGGCCCTGGCCGGCAAGGGGCTCGAGGACACGACGCGGCTGGCCGCCTTCCCCTTCGACATCCAGGGCGAGGTCGCGCGGCGCAACGCCCACCTGCCGGGGGCCGCCGCGCTGCTCCGCCGGCACCTCGACGGGCTGCTGGCGGCCATCGCCGCCTCACCGGAGGCGGCCCGGGCCGCGCTCGAGCGGGCCCGCGCCGCCCGCGAGGAGATCTTTTGAACGGACCGATGACCTGCCACCGCCGCGGCCCGCTCCGCGGCGCCATCGCGGTGCCGGGCGACAAGTCGATCTCCCACCGCGCCGTCCTGTTCGGCGCCCTGGCCGAGGGGGAGACCCGGGTCACCGGGATCCTCGAGGCGGAGGACGTCCGGGCGACGCGGCGGGCGGTGGAGCGGCTCGGCGCCCGGGTGCGCGAGGAGGGGCCGGAGCTGATCGTCACCCCGCCGGAGCGGCCCGGGGAGCCGGACGACGTCATCGACTGCGGCAACTCCGGCACCAGCCTGCGGCTGCTCGCCGGGGCGCTCGCCGGGCTCCCCGGCCTCGCCGTGCTGACCGGCGACGCCTCGCTCCGGCGGCGCCCGGTCCGGCGGATCGTCGAGCCGCTCCGGGCGATGGGCGCCGACCTGTCGGCGCGCGACGGCGACCGGGTCCCGCCGCTCGTCGTCCGCGGGCGGTCGCTCGCCGGGGCGCGCCACGCGCTCGCGGTGGCGAGCGCCCAGGTGAAGAGCGCGCTGCTGCTCGCCGGGCTGCGCGCCGCCGGGGAGACGAGCGTCACCGAGCCGGAGCGGTCGCGCGACCACACCGAGCGGATGCTCCGGGGGATGGGCGTGCCGCTCCGGGTGGACGGGCTCACCGTCACCGTCTCGCCGGCGCGGCCGCGGGGGACCCGGGTCGACGTCCCCGGAGACATCTCCTCGGCCGCCTTCTTCCTCTGCGGCGCCGCGGCCCTCCCCGGCTCGGAGGTGACGGTCCGCGGCCTGGGGACCAACCCGACCCGCACCGGGCTCCTCGACGTGCTGCGCGCCATGGGGGCGCCGGTGACGGTGGCCGGGGAGCGGGAGGTGGCGGGCGAGCCGCGCGCCGACGTCACCGTCCGGAGCGCCGACCTGGTGGCGACCGAGATCGGCGGCGACCTCGTGCCCCGGCTCATCGACGAGCTCCCGGTGGTGATGGTGATGGCCACCCAGGCGCGCGGGCGCACGGTGATCCGCGACGCCCGGGAGCTGCGGGTGAAGGAGTCGGACCGGCTGGCCTCGATGGGCGAGGCGCTCGCGGCGGCCGGGGCCCGGATCGAGCTCTTCGACGACGGCTGCGCCATCGAGGGCCCGACCCGGCTCCGCGGGGTCCCCGTCCGGACGCGGCTCGACCACCGGATCGCCATGTCGATGGCGATCGCGCAGCTCCTCGGCGACGGGCCGGTGCTGCTCGACGACGTCGCCTGCGTCGCGACCAGCTTCCCCTCCTTCTTCGGGCTCCTCGACCGGCTCTGCGGGGGAGCGGCGTGATCGGCGGCGCCACCGGGCTCTACGGCGTCGTCGGCTGGCCGGTCGCCCACAGCCTCTCGCCCGCCATGCAGAACGCCGCGCTGGCCGCGGCCGGGCTGGACGCCGCCTACGTCGCCTTCCCGGTCGCGCCGGAGCGGCTCGCCGAGGCGCTCCGCGGCGCCCACGCCCTGGGGCTCCTCGGCCTCAACGTCACCCTCCCGCACAAGGCCGGCGCGGCGGCCGCCTGCGCCGAGCTCGACCCGGTGGCGCGGGCCGTCGGCGCGGCCAACACCCTCCGGCGCGCGGCCGCGGGCTGGAGCGGCTTCAACACCGACGCCACCGCGCTCCTCGAGCTGCTCCGCGACGCCGGGCTGCGCGCCGGCGACCGGGTGCTCC
>JAJXSQ010000042.1 GCA_021784495.1 Myxococcales bacterium
CGGCCGGTCCGCGGCGGCGTGGAGGAGCGCCCAGAGGGCGAGCCCCGCGGCGAGCCCGGCGAGCGCGCCGCCCCCGCGACGCCGCCAGGCGCGGGAGGGGCGCGGCGGAGGTGGGCGGCGGTCGGGCATGGCGGGTCGAAGTCCTAGCCCCGGCTCCGACCTGGATCAACCGTCGGGGAGGCGCGCGGGCCGGTTCTTGTTAGTATCTGGTCGCGCGATGGCTCACTTCGGTCCGACCCTGCGGCGACGGCGACGCCGGGAGAGACCCGGCTGGCGGACCGTCGCCGCGGTCCTCCTGTCCCTCGCCCTGAACGCGCTCCTCCTCACCCGGATCGACGCCGACTTCCTCGGGCACGGGACGGTGAAGGAGGTCCGCCCGGTCGAGATGTCGGCGCTGCCGGCCTCGGCGTGGGCCGCGAACCGGGCCATCCGGGACGGCTCGCCGCCGGCGCCGCGGTCGGCGCCGCCTCCCCCGAAGCCGTCCGCCCCGGCGCCGCCCCCCCCGGACACCGTCCGCGCGCCCGGGCAGGTCGTCGACGTCGCCCCGTCGCCGAGCGACGCGGCGCCGAAGGACACGCGCTTCGTCTCCGACCGGAACAACTCGGTCGAGAAGGAGACCCGCTCCCGCTTCGCCAAGGCCGGCTACGAGCACACCCTCCCGGCGCCGGCCACCGCCGCGAAGGTGGCGCCGGCGCCGGCTCCGGGCGAGGCGGGGAAGGAGGCGCGGAGCGCCCCGGGGAGCGAGGGGACCAAGGCCGTGGAGGCGCGCCGGCTCGCGCTGGCTGCCCCCCCGCCGTCCGCGCCGCTCCCGCTCCAGCGGGCGGTGGGGGGGGAGATCCCCCTCCCGCCCCCCACCAGCCTCGCCGCGGCGCCGCCGTCGGAGGCGACCGAGGCCTCCCCGGGAGAGGCCGCCGGGGAGGGCGGCGCGCGACGCGCCGGCCGGCTCGACGCCCGGCTGGCGGTCCCGGCGGAGACCCTCGCCCGCTTCTCGGGCGGGCCGGCGCCGGATCGCCTCGAGGGGGTCGAGGAGGGGGACGCCACCTCCCTCAACACCCGCGAGTGGAAGTACGCGACCTACTTCAACCGGATCAAGCAGGCCGTCGCCAGCGCCTGGGATCCGCAGGCCGCCCTCGATCAGCGGGATCCGCAGCGGACCTCCTTCGCCTACAAGGATCGGATCACCCTCGTCTCGGTGGTCCTCGATCCGGAGGGGGGGCTGAAGGGGGTCACCGTCCAGAAGACGAGCGGCGTGGACTTCATCGACCGGACGGCGCTCGAAGCCTTCCGGAAGGCGCAGCCCTTCGTCAACCCGCCGCGCGGCATCGTCGACGGCAACGGCGAGATCAAGTTCACCTTCGGCTTCTACCTGGAGGTCGGGCACGCCGGCTTCCGGATCTACCGCGGCGAGCAGTGAGCTCTGGGCGGCCGGGGCGGCGCCCGGATCTCGAGACCAGCGAGCCCGTCTGGCCGGAGGGTGGATCGACATGAGCGGAGCGAAGAAGGTCCGGATGCAGCCGCGCAAGCGGGTGGTGCTGATCGCCCACGATCGGCGGAAGGCCGACCTGCTCGCCTGGGTGGAGTACAACCGGCCGGTGCTGGCCGAGCACGATCTGTTCGCGACCGGGACCACGGGCGGCCTCATCGCCGCCCGGACCGGCCTCGACGTCACCCGGTTCCGCTCCGGGCCGCTCGGCGGCGACCAGCAGGTCGGCGCCCAGATCGCCGAGGGGGCGCTCGACATCCTGATCTTCTTCTGGGACCCGCTCGAGCCGCAGCCGCACGATCCGGACGTGAAGGCGCTCCTCCGGCTCGCGGTGCTCTACAACATCCCCACCGCGTGCAACCGCGCGACCGCGGACTTCATCGTGGCCACCCCCCTGTTCCACGGTCCGTACGATCGGATCGTGGAGGACCACGCGGCGGCGCGCGAGGCGCTCGTCGCCGCGCGGGGCTGAGCGGGGCCGAGCGGCGGCGGGCGCCCGCTACCCGGCCTGCATCCCCGGGGTCCAGCGGAGCACCGGTCGCCGGGCGGCGCGGGTCTCGTCGAGGCGGCTCCGGAAGGCGCGGAGCGGCGCCGCGCGGAGCCGGTCGGGATCCGTCCGGGCCTCGTCGGCGATGGCGCGCATCGCCCCGATGAAGGCGTCGAGCGCCTCCTTCGACTCGGTCTCGGTCGGCTCGATCATGAGCGCCCCGTGGACCACGAGGGGGAAGTAGATCGTCGGAGGGTGGAAGCCGTGGTCGATGAGCCGCTTCGCCACGTCCATGGTGGTGATCCCCGCCGCCTTCTGCGCCTGGTCGTCGAACACCACCTCGTGCAGCGAGTCGGTCGGGTAGGGGAGGTGGTAGGCGCCGGACAGCCCGGCGCGGACGTAGGCGGCGTTGAGCACCGCCAGCTCGGCGGTGGCGCGGAGCCCCTCGGGGCCCAGCTCCCGCAGGTAGGCCCAGGCGCGGACGAACATCCCGAAGTTCCCCCAGAAGCCGTGGATCTTCCCGACGCTGCCCGGCCGCTCGGCCGGATCGGTGACCAGCCGGAAGCCGGGGCCGTCCTCCACCACCATCGGGAGCGGGAGGAAGGGGGCGAGCGCCCCGGTCACCGCCACCGGCCCCGCGCCGGGGCCGCCGCCGCCGTGCGGGGTGGCGAAGGTCTTGTGGAGGTTGTACTGGATGACGTCGAAGCCGAGGTCGCCGGGCCGGGCGACGCCGAGGAGCGCGTTCATGTTCGCGCCGTCGCCGTAGACCAGGCCGCCGCGGCCGTGGACGATCGCCGCGATCTCGGCGATGTGGCTCTCGAAGATCCCGAGGGTGTTCGGGTTGGTGACCATGATCGCGGCCACGTCCTCGTCCATCGCCGCGGCGACGGTCTCGGGGTGGAGCCGGCCGTCGGGCCCGCTCGCCAACTCGACGCAGGTGTAGCCGTTGAGGGCGGCGCTCGCGGGGTTGGTGCCGTGGGCGGTGTCGGGGATGAGCACCTTCCGCCGCGGGTTCCCGCGGGACTGGTGCCAGGCGCGGATCACCATGAGCCCGGTGAGCTCGCCGTGGGCGCCCGCCGCCGGCGAGAGGCTGGTGGCCGACATCCCGGCGATCTCCGAGAGGGCGCGCTCGAGCCGGTACATGAGCTCGAGCGCCCCCTGGACGTGGGTCGCGGGCGCGAGGGGGTGGAGGCCGGCGAAGCCGGGGAGGCGGGCGAAGGCCTCGCTCGAGCGCGGGTTGTACTTCATCGTGCAGGAGCCGAGGGGGTACAGGCCGGTGTCGATGCCGTGGTTCCAGGTCGAGAGCCGGGTGAAGTGGCGGACGACCTCGAGCTCCGAGAGCTCGGGGAGGCCGTCGATCGGTCCGCGGAGGAGCGCGGCCGGGATCTCCGCCGCCGGCGCGGGGCCCACCGGGGCCGGGAGCGACACCCCGCAGCGCCCGCGGGAGCCGTGCTCGAAGAGGAGCGGCTCCTCATGCGCGAGCCCCGGGGCGGCCCCGCCGAGCCCCGGCGGCTCTCCCGCGCCCGCGGCCCCGGCCGCGGCGGAGGGGGAGGCGCCGACGGAGGGCTTCCAGCCGGTCGGGTTGCTCATGGGCGCACCGCGCGGGCGAAGAGCCGGATCAGCTCGGGGTCGTGGAGCTCGGTCGCGACGGAGAGGAGCGCGCCGCGCGACCAGGGGGCGTCCGGGTACCAGCGCGACAGCGGCACCCCGGCGGCGAGCCCGCGCCGGGCGAGGCGGGCCACGACCTCCTCGGCGTCCCCGACGTCGAGCGCCAGCTCGTTGAAGAACGGGCCGTCGAAGACCGGCCTCACCCCGACCTCGGCCATGGCGTCGCGCAGCAGCCGCGCCCGGTCGAAGTTGAGCCGGGCGAGCTCGGCGAGGCCGCGCCGCCCCAGCAGCCCGAGGTGGATGGTCGACGCCAGGGCGCACAGCCCGGCGTTGGTGCAGACGTTGGAGGTGGCCTTCTCCCGGCGGATGTGCTGCTCGCGCGTCGAGAGGGTGAGGGCGAAGCCCCGCCGGCCCTGCCGGTCGACGGTGGCGCCGCAGACCCGCCCCGGCATCTGGCGGACGTGGGCCTCCCGGATGGCGAGGTAGCCGGGGGCCGGCCCGCCGAAGGAGAGCGGGTTCCCGAAGCTCTGGAAGCTCCCGGCCGCGACGTCGGCGCCGAGCGCGCCCGGCGGCTGGATCAGCCCGAGCGCCACCGCCTCGGCGGTGGCGGCGATGGTGAGCGCGCCGGCCTCCCGGGCGAGGGCGGCGGCCTCGGGGAGGGCGTCGAGCACCCCGAGGAAGTTCGGCCAGCCGACGATGACCGCCGCCGCGCCGTCGACCGAGCGGCGCAGCGCGTCGAGATCGGTCCGGCCGTCGGCGCCGAACGGGATGGTCACGATCTCGTCGTGGGTGGAGCGGAGGTAGGACGCCAGGACCTTCCGCCACTCCGGGTGGACCGCGGCCGACACCACGATCCGCCGCCGGCCGGTGATCCGCGTCGCCATGAGCGCCGCCTCGGCGGTCGCGGTGGCGCCGTCGTAGAGCGAGGCGTTCGACACCTCGAGCCCGGTGAGGAGGCAGACGAAGGTCTGCCACTCGAAGAGGGCCTGGAGGGTCCCCTGCGAGATCTCCGGCTGGTAGGGCGTGTAGGCGGTGAAGAACTCGCCGCGGAGGAGGAGCTGGTCGACCGCCGGGGGGACGTGGTGCGGGTAGCACCCGGCGCCCACGAAGGGCGGGTGGGACACCTCGTTCCGCGCCGCGAGGCGGCCGAGCTCGCGCGACAGGGAGATCTCGTCGAGCGCGGGCGGGACGTCGAGCGCGCGCGCCAGGCGGAGCGGCTCGGGGATCGACCGGAAGAGCGCGTCGACGGAGGGCGCGCCGGCGGCGGCGAGCATCTCCTGGACGTCGGCGGCGGTGTGGGGGTGGTAGCGCACCGGGGATCAGTCCTGCTCGGCGAGGAGCCCGGCGTAGGCGGCGGAGGTGAGGAGGTCCTCCAGCTGGCGCGGCTCCGAGGGCTCGATGACGATCATCCAGCCCTCCTCGTAGGGGTCCTCGTTCACCGCCTCGGGCGCCTCGACCAGCGGGTCGTTCACCTCGACGACCGTGCCCGAGACGGGCGCGAAGAGCTCGCTCACCGCCTTGGTCGACTCGACCACGCCGAACGACTCGCCGCGCTTCACCTCGTCCCCGACCGCGGGGAGCTCGACGTAGACGACGTCGCCGAGCTGGTCCTGGGCGAAGTCGGTGATGCCGACCACCACCCGCGATCCCTTCCGGCGGGCCCACTCGTGCTCGCGGGTGTAGGCGAGATCCTCGGGAACGTTCATGGTGTCTCCCTCTCCGGTGCCGGGTGCGTGTAGAAGGGCGTCTTGACGACGGTCGCGGGGACCGGCCTCCCGCGGATGTCGACGGTGAACGAGGTCCCCTCGGCGGCCAGGGCCGGCGGGAGGTAGGCGAGGCCGATGGAGGTGCGGAGGCTCGGGGAGCGAGTCCCGCTCGTCACGATCCCGACCGGTCGCCCATCCTGGACGACCGCGTGGCCGTGGCGGGCGATCCCCGGACCGGCGACCTGGAAGCCGACGAGCTTGCGGGCGAGCCCCTGCTCGCGCTGCCGGAGGAGCGCCTCGCGCCCGACGAAGTCGCCCTTGTCGAACTTCACCACCCAGCCGAGGCCGGCCTCGAGCGGGGTGGTGCCGTCGTCCATGTCCGAGCCGTAGAGCCGGTAGGCCATCTCCAGCCGGAGGGAGTCGCGGGCCCCGAGGCCGCAGGGGAGGATCCCCGCGGGCTGGCCGGCGTCGAGCAGCGCGCTCCAGAGGCGGGAGGCGCGGTCCGGGCGGAAGAAGAGCTCGAAGCCGTCCTCGCCGGTGTAGCCGGTGCGGGCCACCAGGCACTCGATCCCGGCGACCTTCCCGGGGCGGAAGCGGTAGGTGCCGATCCCGGCGAGCGGCACGTCGCACAGCGGCTGGAGGGTGGCGGCGGCGCGGGGACCCTGGAGCGCGATCTGGCCCCACTCGTCCGACTCGTTCCGGACCTCGGCGCCCCCGGCGTGGGCGGCCAGCCACTCGAAGTCCTTCGTCCGGTTGGAGGCGTTGACGCAGACGAGCAGGTCGTCGGGGCCGCGCCGGTACACCACGACGTCGTCGACGATCCCGCCGTCCTCGCGGCAGAGGCAGCCGTACTGGGCCTGCCCGTCGGCGGCCCGCGACAGGTCGTTGGTGAAGGCGCCCTGGAGCGCCGCGAGGGCGCCGGGGCCGCGCAGGACCACCTCGCCCATGTGGGAGACGTCGAAGATCCCCACCGCCGCGCGGACGGCGGCGTGCTCCTCCAGGATCCCGGCGTACTGGACCGGCATCTCCCAGCCGGCGAACTCCACCATCCGCGCGCCGAGCCGGACGTGGTCGTCGTGGAGCGGCGTGCGCTGGGGCATGGGGACGCCTCTCGGTGGATGGCGGGAACGGCGGGCGGATTGTAGCGGGGGTGACCCCGGAATCAAGGGCCGTGGACGGGGGCGGCGGTCGCGCGCCCGCCCCGGCGCGAGGTCACCCGGCGGAGCGCGCCGCCAGCGCCGCGGTGTTGGCGAGGAGCATGGCGATGGTCATGGGGCCGACGCCGCCCGGGACCGGCGTGATCGCGCTGGCCCGCTCGGCCGCGGCCGCGAACTCGACGTCCCCGACGAGCTTCCCGTCGGCGCGCCGGTTCATCCCGACGTCGATCACCACCGCCCCCGGCTTGATCCAGCGGCCCCGGACGATCTCCGCCCGGCCGACCGCCGCCACCACCAGGTCGGCGCGCGCCACCTCGCCCTCGAGATCGGCGGTGCGGGAGTGGGCGATGGTCACCGTGGCGTGGCGCTCGAGGAGCATCGCCGCCATGGGCTTCCCCACGATGTTCGACCGGCCGATCACCAGCGCCCGCTTCCCCTCCAGGTCGAGCCCCACCTCGTCGACGAGGCGCATCACCCCGAAGGGCGTGCAGGCGCGCGGCGCCGGGGCGCCGGTCCAGAGGCAGCCGACGTTGAACGGGTGGAAGCCGTCGGCGTCCTTGGCCGGCGCGATCGCCTCCAGGACCGCGCGCTCGTCGATCTGCGGGGGCAGCGGGAGCTGCACCAGGATCCCGTGGCAGGTCGGGTCGGCGTCGAGCCGCGCCACGAGCTCGAGCAGCTCGGCCTGGGTGGTGGTGGCGGGGAGGTGGTGCTCCACCGACCGGATCCCGACCTCCTCGCACGCCTTCCGCTTCCCCCGGACGTAGACGGCCGAGGCCGGGTCGTCGCCCACCCGGACGACGGTGAGCCCGGTCACCACCCCGCGCGCCGCGAGCGCCCGGACCTGCTCCCCCACCTCGGCCCGGACCCGGGCCGCCACCGCCTTGCCGTCGATGATCATGAGGGGGGCACTATACCAAAGGCGGCGCGGCGAGCGGCGGCGCGATCGGCGCGGGGCGGCTACACTGGGGCATGATCCGAGAGCTGGTCGATCTCCACATCCACGTGGGCGGCGCGGTCGCCCCGCACGTCCTCTGGTCCATCGCCCACGATCAGGGGTTCAAGCTGCCGGTGGCGAGCTACTGGGAGTTCAAGGAGCTCGTCTCGGCGCGGCCGGGGAAGGTCGCCTCCCTCGAGGAGTACCTCGCGGTGCTCCACACCTGGACGGAGCGGATCCAGTCCTCGCCGCAGGCGATGGAGCGGAGCGTCCAGGAGATCATCGGCAAGGAGTACCGCTCCTCCCGCGTCTCGCTCATCGAGCTGCGCTTCAACCCCATGAAGCGCAACGTGGGCGGGGAGCGGGATCTCGACCACATCATCCACGCGGCGCTCCGGGGCATGGACCGGGCGGTCCTCGAGTACGGCGTGCGGGCCGGGCTGATCTTCTGCCTGGCGCGGGAGTTCGAGCCGCGGCTGAACGAGATCCTGGTCGAGAAGGCGATCCGGTACCAGCGCCGGGGGGTCGTGGGGATCGACCTCGCCGGCACGGAGCGGAACGCCGTGGAGCTCGACCCGACCGAGCTGGGTCGGTACCGCGAGCTCTATCGGCACGCGCGCGCCGCCGGCCTCGGGACCACGGTCCACACCGGCGAGACGGCCGGCACCGGGGCCGAGGGGGTCCGGGCGGTGGTGGAGCAGCTCGAGCCGGACCGGATCGGCCACGGCGTCCGCGCCGCGCAGGACGAGCGCACCATGGCGCTCCTGCGCGAGCGGGGGGTGACGCTCGAGCTCTGTCCGAGCTCGAACCTCGCCACCCGGGCCGTCGCGTCGGTCGAGGAGATGGGGCGGATCATCGCCGCGCTCTGGAGCCGCGGGGTGAAGTTCACGATCAACACCGACGGCCCCTACCTGCTCGACACCTCGATGCGCGGGGAGCTCCGGCTCCTCCGCGACGCCGGCGCGATCAGCGAGGAGCAGATCGATCAGACGCTCCGCTGGGCCCGGGAGGCCACCTTCGTCGGCCCCGCCCCCTGACCGGGGAGGGGGCGGGGCTCGCGCGTCCGCCCGGTGAATGCGCGCCGGGGGCCGGCCGTCACTCCTGCAACCTCACGAGGCCGCACGAGGCGGCCGACCCAAGGAGACACCCCATGAAGCTCGCCAAGCTGCTCGCCGCGCTCGCCGTCGTCGGTCTCGCCGTCCCCGCCTTCGCCCAGGAGGCGGCGCCGACCAAGGCCGAGAAGGTCGAGAAGGCCGAGAAGAAGGCGCCGAAGAAGCACACCATGCGGCACGAGAAGAAGGCGGAGAAGAAGGCCGACAGGAAGGGCGACAAGAAGGCGGCCGCCCCGGCCGCCGCGCCCGCGAAGTAGATCCCCCCTGGCACCTGGCGAGGCGCGCCCGGCTCCGCGATCTCGCGGGGCGGCGCGCCTCGCCTCGTCGTCGTCGCCGACGGAGGCGCGCCTCAGGGGGCGAGCAGGAGCGCGGTGACCCCCGCCGGGTCCCCGTGCGGTCCGGGGGGGGCGGCGCGCAGCTCCGCCAGCCGCGCCTCGAGCAGCAGGCCGAGGAGCGCCCCCGCCTCCCCGGCGCGCTCCAGCCGCCGATCGCCGCCCCGGGCGAGCGCCTCGACGGCGGCCGCGAGCTCCGCGGCCGGGATCGGGGTGGGCGCGAACGGACGTCCCAGCCGCTCGTTCGCCAGCGCGGTCGCGTAGAGGGTCGAGAGCCGCGGCGCGACGCCGGTGGCCTGCCGGGGCGTCAGCCCGAGCTCCGCGCCGAGACGGGCCAGCCCCTCCGCCAGGTCGAGCGCGGCGGCGGTCGACGCGAGATCCGCCGCGGAGAGGAACGGGCGCGGCTCCCCCGCGGCCGCGAGGGCCCCCCACTCCCCGCGGGGGAGGTCGATCGCCGGGAGGTGACGTGGCCGGCGGCGCGCGAGCGCCACCAGCAGCTCGCCGAGCGGCGGATCGAGGAAGGGGGTGGCGCGGCTCCCGGCGGTGCCGGAGCGCAGGAGCCGCTCGGCGCGCCAGGCGAGCTCGAGGGTGCGCAGGAACCCCTCCTGGAAGACGCGCTTCACCGGCGTGGCGGCGAGGAGCTCCGCCGCGCGCTCCGCGTCGCCCCCGGCCAGCCGGTCGAGGCCGAGCTCGACGAGCGCGCGGGCGGCGCGCGCCGCCTCGCGGAGCCGGTCCTCGTCGATCGGATCGACGCCGTCGGCCACCAGCGTCGCGTTGGCGGCGGCGACGAGCTGGAGGTCGAGCGCCTCGCGGTCGGCGGGCTCGAGGCGGGCCGCGGCCCGGGCCAGGAGCGATCCCGGGGCGGCGAGCGCGAGCAGGTCGCCGGGCGGTCGGGCGGGCGCCCCCGGCGGCTCGCCGGGCTGCCGGGGGGGGCGGGCGTACCAGGACAGCGCCTCCTCCAGCGGCGGATAGCCGAGGTCGGCGAGCCGGCCGGCGCGCCAGCGGAGCGCCTCCTCCTCGAGCTCGCTCGGCGCCTCCCAGCGGAGGGCGGAGAGCAGCCGGGCCGCCTGGAAAGGCTCCTCGGCGATCAGGTCCTCGACGAGCCCGCGGGCGGCGGCGTACTCCAGGCCGTCGACGGTGAACTCGACCAGGAGCTCGCCCCCCGGCGTCCGGAGGACGCGATCGGTCCCGGGCTCGACGTCCGGATCGTCCCGGAGGTCGTGGACGACGGTCGTCTCGCGCAGCAGGAGGAGCAGCAGCTCGCGGTCGAGGGCCCGCAGCTGCCGCCCCCAGCGGCGCGCGAGCCGGTCGTCCCGGGCGGCGCCGCTCCGCGCGGCGCGCAGCCAGGGGAGGGCGCGCTCGGCCGCGAACCGGTCCCGCCGCCAGGCGTCCAGGTCGAGCAGGGAGCGGAACTGCCCGGGCGTGGCCAGCTGGACCAGCGCGACGGCGTCGCCCAGCCCGATGGCGCGGATGGTGAAGAGGAGCTCGTCGGCCGGCAGCGCCGCCACCAGCGCCGCCGGCGAGGGCGCGTCGAGGATCAGGTCGAGGCGCTGGCGGCCCGTCGCGGCGCCGAGGCGCTCGCGGAGCGACGCCAGCTCCGCGCCGCCGAGCGGCGGTGTCCGGTCCCGCGCCATGGTCGTCCCCGGCCCCCGGGCCTCCGCGGCTCCGACGGGAGGAGCGGACCGCCGCGGAGCGCCGGTCGAGTCCGATCGCCGGGGCGGCCGGGTGGAACCGGCAGCCCGGCGATCGGCGCTAGGCCGACGCCTGGTGCGCGGGGCGTCCGCGCCCCGCCTTGACGACCTTCCCGGCCTTCAGGCAGCGGGTGCAGACGCGAGCGTGCTTCACCGAGCCCTGCACCGCGATCCGGACCGAGCGCAGGTTCGGGAGGGAGCGGGTCTTGGTCTTGTTGTTGGCGTGGGAGACGTTGTTGCCGACGAGCGGCCCCTTCCCACAGACTTCGCAGCGGCGTGACATGTCTTCTTCTCCGAAAGCCGAGAGGGGGCGGGATATTACGCATTCGCGCCCGGATTGCAAGCGCCGCGTGTGCGCTAGCGGCGTCGCTCGCGCTCCCCGAGCAGGCGCGCCGCGTGGAGCGCCGCCTGGAGGCCGGCGTAGATCTCCCCCTCGAAGCCGAGTCCGGGGAGGACCTCGTCGCTCGCCAGGAAGAGGTTCTTCCAGCCGGTCCGGACCGGGAACCCGCCGACCCCGAGCGACGCCGCGCCGGGCGGCGCGACCAGGAAGGGGACCGGCGACGGGGTCGACTCGAGCCGGAGGTGGCGCTCGTGGAAGGGGAGGAACTCCGCGAGCGCAGCCCGCGCGCGGGCGGCCGCGGCCGCGCCGTCGTCCCCGGCCCCGACGAGCGCCCAGGCGGCGATCGTCCGGGCGCCGGCGATCGCCTCGGCGCCCCCGCCCCG
>JAJXSQ010000043.1 GCA_021784495.1 Myxococcales bacterium
TCAGCGGTGGCGGGGGCGGGTCCGGACGTGCCCGGCCGGCCGGTGGGCCGGCGCGCCGGGGCGCCGGTGCGGGGGCACGCCCTGGTGGGCGCGTCCCTCGCCGGCGCGCGCCAGCTCGGCGGCGAAGGCCGGGTCGTCGCGGGGGACGTCGGCCCGCGGGATGGTCGCGCGGACCAGCCGCTCGATGTCGCGCAGGAGCGCCACCTCGTCGGGGGCGCAGAAGGCCGAGGCGAGCCCGCTGGCCGCGGCGCGCGCGGTCCGGCCGACGCGGTGGACGTAGTCCTCGGGCACGTGCGGGAGGTCGAAGTTCACCACGTGGCCGATCTCGGCCACGTCGATGCCGCGGGCGGCGATGTCGGTGGCGACGAGCACGCGGTAGGTGCCGTCCTTGAAGCCGTCGAGCGCCATGCGCCGCTGCCCCTGGGAGCGATCGGCGTGGATCCGGGCGACCTTGATCCCGGCCCGCTCGACCCCCTTCGCGACCCGGTCGGCCCGGCGCTTCGTCCGGGTGAAGACGAGCGTCGAGAGCGCGTCGCGCGAGAGGAGGGAGAGCAGGAGGGGGGTCTTCTCCTCCTGGGAGCAGAGGAAGACCCGCTGCTCGGCCCGCGCCGCGGTGGTCCCGCTCCGCGCCACCTCCACCCGGACCGGGCTCCGGCAGCTCGCCGCGGCGAAGGCCTCCACCTCGCCCGCCATGGTGGCCGAGAAGAGGAGCGTCTGCCGCGCGCGCGGGAGCCGCTGGAGGATCCTCGTCAGCTGGGGCTTGAAGCCCATGTCGAGCATCCGGTCGGCCTCGTCGAGGACCAGGATCTGGATCTGGTCGAGCCGGGCGGTCCCCTGCTGGAGGTGGTCGACGAGCCGCCCCGGGGTCGCCACGATCACCTCGCGCTTGTCGCGGAAGGCCTGGGCCTGGGCGCCCATCCCGACGCCGCCGATGACCACCCCGCCGCGGACGTGACGGCCGCGGCCGAACCGCTCCAGCTCCTCGCCGATCTGGAGCGCCAGCTCGCGCGTCGGGGCGAGGATCAGGGCGCGGGTGCCGGTCTGGCCGGCGAGCCGCTCGATGATCGGCAGGAGGAAGGCGGCGGTCTTGCCGGTCCCGGTCGCGGCGATGCCGATCACGTCGTGGCCGGCGAGCGCCGGCGGGATGGCGCGCGCCTGGATGGGGGTCGGGTGCTCGAAGCCGGCGCGCTCGAGGGCGTGGAGCGACTTCTCCGAGAGGGCGAGGTCCTGGAAGGTGGTCAGGGGGGCTCCGGTGCGGGGGATGGGGGTGGGTCAGCGCCCCGCGGGAGCCGCGCCGAGGGCGGCGAGCTCCTTGCGGGCGGCGGTGGCCTGGGGGCTGCTCGGGGCGACGGCGAGCACCCGCTGGTAGGCGGCGGTCGCCCGGGCCCGATCGTGGAGGTCGTTCGAGTAGACGACCCCGAGGTTGTAGAGGCTCTGGACGTGGCGGGGATCGAGCTGGCTGGCGCGCTCGAAGTTGGCGATCGCCTTCGCGGTCTGGCCCGCGTCGCGGTACATCACGCCCTGGTCGGTGAGCACGTCCGGGTTCCTCGGCTCGATGGCCAGGGCCTTCGCGTAGGCGTCGATCGCCTGGGCCACCTGGTGCGTGTCGAAGTAGTCGTTCCCGAGCTGGATCCAGGCGGCCATGTTCCGCGGGTCGCGGGCGACGACCTGCTGGTTCATCCCGATCCGCTGGGTCACCTCGAACGACGGGGGGGCGCCCGGCGCCGCCTCTCCCGGCGGGGGGGCGAGCGCCATCCCGGTCGCCGGCGCCCCGGCCGGCGGCGCGTCGGGCGGGGCGAGGACCACGCCCGGCGCCGCCGGGAGCGGCATGGTGGCCAGCGCGTCGGTGGCCTGGCTCATCCCGCGCGAGAGTCCGAAGGTGTAGCCGGCGAGCAGCCCGACGAGCAGGCCGGCGGCGGCGGCGACGACGACGTTCCGGTTCATCCGTGAGGCCTCCTGGCGCCCGGGGGGCGCCGCGACGGCCGCGGATGATGACACACCTCGGGCCGGCGCGCTCAGCCCGGGTCGCCGGTGAGCAGGCGCGACGGGCCGACGATCGCGCGGATGAAGGCGATCGCCTGCTCGGCGAGCGGATCCGAGAAGGCGAGGCCGGCGCGGTAGGGCGGGTCGCGGGTGGTCCAGGCGACGGTCGCCTGCCCCGTCGCCTCGACCGCGGTCCGCTCCGAGCGGAGCCGGAGGCGGACCGACGCCCCGCGCTGGAGCGGGAAGAGCACCTGGACCCGGCAGCCGCCCACGCCCAGGTCCTCCGCCTGGCAGGTCTGCACGCCGCCCCCCGAGGAGAGCTCGACGGCGAAGACGACGGCGAAGCGGCGGTAGCGGCGGGCGTCCGGCTCGGGCACTCGGGGGGGCATGATCGGCGCGGGCGGTCCGGAGGTCAACCGCGCCCCCGTCCCCGGTTCGCGGGACGGTCGGCGCCCGGCGCCGGGAGGGTGCTCAGGGGTCGGCGGGCGAGGGCGTGAGGGCGCCGTGGCGCCGGTGGGCGACGACGAGGAGCGGAGGCTGGACGATGCGGGTGAGGAGGGCCAGCGCGAGCGAGCCGCCGATCACGACGATGGCGAGCGGCTTCTGCGCCTGGGCGCCGATGCCGGTCGAGATCGCCGCCGGGAGGAGCCCGAGGAGCGCCACCAGGGTGGTCATGAGGCCGGCCCGGAAGCGCTGCTGGGCGGCGGCGCGCGCGCCGTCGACGAGCGAGAGCCCGTCGGCCCACTTCCGCTGGGCGTAGGTGACCACCAGGATCGCGTCCTGGATCGCGATCCCGAAGATCGACACGAAGCCCATCGCCGCCGAGACCGAGAACGGCTGGCCGGCCACGAGGAGGGCGATCAGGCCGCCGGTGCAGGCGATGGGGATGGAGAGGAGGACGAGGAGGGTGTCGACCCAGGTCTTCACCGCGCCGTAGACCAGGAAGCCGACCAAGACCACCGAGAGGGGGATGATCCAGGCGAGCCGCCGCATCGCGTCCCGGAGCTCGTTGATCTGCCCGGCCCACTCGAGGTGGGTCTCCGGGGGGAGCCGGACCTCCTCGGCGATCCGGCGCTGCGCCTCCTCGATGGTCGAGCCGAGGTCGCGCCCGCGGACCGAGAACTTCACCGGCGCGTAGCGGCTGCCGTCCTCGCGGAAGACGACCGAAGGGCTCTCCTCCTGATCGATCGCCGCGATCTGGGCGAGCGGGACCTGGCCGCCGTCGGGGGTCGAGACGGTGATCGCCCGGATGGCGGCCAGCGAGCCGCGGAAGGGGCGGAGCCAGCGGACGGTGAGGGCGAAGCTCCGCTCCCCCTCGAAGACCTGGGTCACCGCCTGGCCGCCGATGGCGGCGGCGACCACCGCCTCGACGTCGCCGGTGTTGAGGCCGGAGCGGGCGCAGAGGGCCCGGTCGGGGACGATGCGGATGGAGGGCTGCCCCATCGAGCTGAAGAGGCCGAGGTCCTTGACCCCCTTGACCCGCGCCATGACGTCGACGACGGCGCCGGCCGCCGCCTCGTTGCGCTGGAGGTCGGGGCCGACCACCTTCACGCTGTTCTCCCCCTTCACCCCGGAGATCGCCTCCTCCACGTTGTCCGAGAGGTACTGCGAGAAGTTGAAGACCACCCCGGGGAAGGCCTGGGCGAGCTCCTCGGAGAGGGTGTCGGTGAGCCGCGCCTTGTCGAGCCCGCGCGGCCACTCGTCGAACGGCTGGAGCGGCGCGAAGAGCTCGATGTTGTTGAACCCGGCGACGTCGGTCCCGTCGTCGGGGCGGCCGAGCTGCGACACCACGGTGAGCACCTCCGGGTGGCGGCGGAGGATCGCCCGCATCCGCCCGACGTGACGCGCCGACTCCTCGAGGGAGATCGATCGCGGGAGGGTCGCCCGGATCCAGAAGTTCCCCTCCTCGAGCTTCGGCATGTACTCGGAGCCGAGGAGCGGGAAGAGGGCGGCCGTCAGGACGATGAAGAGGACCGGGAGGAGGAGGACCAGCCGGGGGAAGCGGAGCCCGAGGTCGAAGAGCGGCGCGTAGAGCCGGTGGAGGAGCCGCATCAGCGCCGTCTCGCGCTCCTCGGCCTCCGCCGGGATGACCGCGGTGGCCAGCGCCGGGGTGAGGGTGAGGGCCAGCAGGATGGCGCCGCCGATGGCGAAGGCGTAGGTGAGCGCCATGGGGCCGAAGATCACCCCGGAGACCCCGCGCATCGTGAAGAGGGGGAGGAAGGCCACGGCGATGATCAGGGTGGAGAAGGCCATCGGCCGCCCCACCTCGCCGGCCGCGGCGCGGATCCGCTCGAAGATGCTCCCCCGCCCGTGCGGCCCGAGGTGGCGGAAGAGGTTCTCGACCATGATCACCGTCGAGTCGACGACGATGCCGAAGTCGACGGCGCCGAGGGAGATGAGGTTCGCCGAGGTGCCGGTGGCGACCATCCCGATGAAGGCGATCAGGAGGGCGAGCGGGATGTTGAGCGCGGTCACCAGGGCGGCGCGGAGGCTCCCCAGGAAGGCGACGAGCACCAGGGTGACGAGGACCATGCCCACGAGGAGGTTCTCGAGGACGGTCCGGGTGGTGAGGTGGATGAGGTGGGAGCGGTCGTAGTAGGGGACGATCTCCATCCCCGGGGGGAGGAGGTGGTTCGCCCGGATGAACTCGAGCCTCTGGTAGATGCCCCGGAGCGTGGCGTCGGTCTCGGCGCCGTAGCGCATCAGGACCGTCCCCTGGACCACGTCGTCGTCGCCGTCCCGCCCCACGATCCCGAGCCGCGGCGCGTGGCCGGCGGTCACCTCGGCGACGTCGCGGACCGCCACCGGGACGCCCCCGCGCTCGGCCACGGTGACGCTCCGGATGTCGTCGAGCGACGCGATCAGCCCCACGCCGCGGATGGTGTAGGACTGCTCCCCGACCGTCAGGCGCTGGCCGCCGACGTTCTGGTTGGCGCTGGCGATGGCGGCGGTGAGCTGGGCGAGCGAGACGCCCCGGGCCCGGAGGCGGACCGGGTCGACCTCGACGTGGTACTCGCGGGTCTCGCCGCCGAAGGTGGTGACGTCGACCACCCCCGGGACCTGCTTGAACTGGCGCTCCAGGATCCAGTCCGCGGCGGTCTTCAGCTCCTGGACCGAGTAGCCCTTCCCCCGGACGTTGTAGCGGAAGATCTCGCCGATGGCGTTCCAGGGGGAGAGCTGGGGTTGCATCCCCTGCGGCAGCTGGATGAACTGGAGGCGGTTGATCACCTCCTGGCGCGCCGCGGTGTAGTCGACCCCCCACTTGAAGTAGCACTTCACGTCGGCGAGGCCGTAGAGCGACTGGGAGCGGAGGTGGTCGAGCCCCGGCATCCCCGAGAGCCCCACCTCGACCGGGATGGTGACGTAGCGCTCCACCTCCTCGGCGCTCCACCCGGGAGGCTGGACGATCACCTCGACCAGCGGCGGCACCGGGTTCGGGTAGGCCTCGACCGGCAGCTCGCGGAAGGCGAGCAGGCCGCCGGCGACCAGGATCACCGCCAGCAGCCCCACGAGGCCGCGGTACCGCATGGCGAAGGAGACGATCCGCTGGACCATCGCGACCCCTAAAGGCTCCCCAGGACGAAGATGGCGCCGTCGACGACCACCCGGTCCCCGGGGTGGAGCTCCCCCGAGACCGGGACCAGATCGCCGGCGCGCGCCTCGTCGGCGACCACCCGCCGCCGCTCGTAGGCGCGACCGCCGCCGGGGGCGGCGCCCGCCTCGACCAGGATCACCGTCTCCTCGCCGACGCGCAGGAGCGCGCGGCGCGGCACCGCCAGGACGCGCCGCCCCGGGACGTCGACGGTGATCGCCTCGTACATCTCGGCGCGCAGGAGGCGCTGCGGGTCCTGGACCGAGCACCGGACCTGCGCCGTGCGGAGCGCCGGGTCGAGCACCGGCGAGACCCACTCGATCCGTCCGGCGAAGCTCCGGCCCGGCCAGGCCGCGGCCCGGATCGCGACCGGGGCGCCGCGCCGGAGGCGCGGGAGGTCGACCTCGTAGGCGTCGGCCAGGACCAGCAGCCGCCCGGCGTCGCCGACGGTGAAGAGCTCGACGGGGCTCGAGGCGCCGGCGTACTGCCCCTGGACCTCGAGCCCGGGGCTGACGCCCCGGGCCAGGACCTCCCCGTCGATGGGGCTGGTCACCAGGTACTCCTGGGTGACCTCGTCGATCGCCCCGGGGCCCAGGAGCGCCGCGCGCTGGCGCGCCCGGTCCGCCTCCGCCGCCGCCTTCCGCCAGGCGTCCTCGGCCGCCTCGAGGTCGCGCCGCGCCCCGGCGTGGGCCGCCACCAGCTCCCGCTGCCGGTCGCGCTCGTGGGCCGCCTGGGCGAGATCGGCCTCCGCCTTGGCCTGGTCGGCGCGGGCCGCGCCGACGTCCGGGGAGAGGAGGGCCGCGAGGGGCTGGCCCCGCCGGACCCGGTCGCCGGGGCGGGCCAGCACCCGGGTCACCCGGCCGTTCACCGGCGAGAAGACGTGGGTCACCGCCTGGGCGTCGAGGGTGATCCGGCCGGCGAGCGAGACCGCGTCCGGCACGTCGCGCTCCTCGACCGGCTCGGCGCGGATCCCGGCGGCGGCCACCTGGGCCGCCGAGAGGACCGCGCGGCTCCCCCCGAGGCCGGCGGCGGCGGGGCGATCGACCACCACCGCCTCCCCGGGGGCGACGCCCTCCACCACCTCGACGAGGTCGCCCCCCTCGGCCCCGAGCCGGACGTGGCGGCGGCGCATCACCCGGCGCCCGTCCACCAGCTCGCCCGCCTCGGCGAAGACGAAGGCCTGGCCGCCGAGCCAGGTGACGGCCTGGCGGGGGATGGCGAGCGCGCGGACCGGCGGCGTGGCGATCGCGACCCGGGCGTACATCCCGGGGGCGAGCGCCAGGTCGTCGTTCGGCAGCCCGGCGCGGATCCGGGCGGTGCGCAGCGTCGGGTCGAGCGTGCTCGCGACCCAGTCGACCCTCGCCGCGAAGGCGCGCCCGGGCCAGGCGGGCACCTCGAGCTCGACCGGCGCGCCCACCCGCACCCGCGGGAGGTCCACCTCGGCGACCTCGGCCTCGACCCGGACCCGGCGCACGTCGCCGATGGTGAAGAGCTCCGTCGCCTGTCCGCCGGCGTACTGCCCCTGGATCTCCACGCCGGGGTTCACCTGCCAGGCGATCACCTGGCCGCGGATCCGGCTCCGCAGCACGAACTCCTGGGTGACGGCGTCCACCGCGCCGGCCTGGAGGAGCGCGGCGCGGAGCCGGGCGCGCTCCAGCTCGGCGCGGGCGCGGCGCTCGGCGTCCTGGGCCCCCTCGAGGTCGCGCTGGGAGGCGGCGTGGATCGCGGCCAGCGTCCGCTGCCGCGCCAGGTCGGCCCCCGCCTGCTCGAGGTCGGCCTGCGCCTTCACCACGTCGGCGAGGGCGCCGCCGACGTCGGGCGACTGGAGCGCGACGAGCGGGGTCCCCGGCTCGACCCGCTGCCCGGGCGCGGCCAGGACCCGGGTGATCCGGCCGCTCACCGGGGAGAAGACGTGGTCGACGTGGAGGTCCTCGAGGGCGATCCGGCCGGCGGCGGTCACCGCCTGGGGCAGGTCGCGGACGGCGGCCCGGACGAGCTTCACCTCGCCGCGGGCGATCGCCTCCGGCTTCACCCAGAGCTCGTCCTCGGGCGGGAGGGCCCGCGCCGTCGGTCCCCGCCGGCAGGCGGGGGCCAGCGCGAGCGCCGGGAGGAGGGCGAGCAGCGCCGGGAGGCCGCGGCGGCTCATCGGAGGGTCACCCCGGCGGCCTGCTCCAGGCGGAAGATCGCCTGCCAGTACGCGGCCAGATCGCCGAGGTACTCGAGCCGGACGCCGATCCAGGTCCGCCGGGCGTCGAGGAGGTCGAGGAGCGAGGCCGCCCCCTTGTCGTACTGGACGGTGACGAGGTCGAAGGCCCTGCGGGAGCGGTCGAGCAGGCGCCCCTCCATCCGCGCGAGCATCGAGCGCGAGGCCTCGAGCGCCGCCCAGGCGCTCTCGACGTCGGAGACGGCGGTGCTCTCGGCCTTGGCGCGGGCCAGCGACTGCCCGGCCAGCGTCGCCTCCGCCCGGGCCACCTCGCCCTGCTGCCAGGAGAGGACCGGCAGGGGGAGCGAGATCCCGACGGTCCAGGTGGGCGGGAGGAGCGCCTGGTTGGTGGTCCCCTGCTGCGCGTAGCCGACCGAGAGCGACACGTCCGGGATCCGCTCCCGGCGGGCGAGGTCGAGCGACGCCCGCGCCCCCTCCTCCTGCCGCCGCGCCGCCGCGACGTCGGGGCGGCGGTCGAGCGCGGCGCGGACCAGCGTCGCCCGCGTCTGGGCGGCGAGCCCCGGCGGCGGCGTGGAGCGCTCGAGCGGTCCGGGATCGACGTCGAAGTCGGGGACCGGGCCGCGGACGCCGAGCAGGTAGGCGAGCGCCACCTGGGCGCCCCGGAGCCCGGCGGCCGCGGCGTCGACCTGCTGGTCGGCCTCGAGGCGGGAGGTCTCGATGCGGGCGAGGTCGGCCTCCGAGATGGCGCCGGCCTCGAGCCGCGCCTCGGAGAGGGCCTGGGTCCGCGCCTGGGCCTCGGCCACCTCCCGCGCGAAGGCGAGGGTGTCGCGGGCGAGCACCAGCGCCACGAACTGCTGCTCCAGCTGCCCCTCCAGGCTCCGGAGGGCGTCGTCGCGGGAGAGGCGGGCCGCCTCGAGGGCGCGGCGCGCGACGTCGACCCGGAGCCCGCGCTTGCCGGTGACCATCGACCAGATCGCCGCGTTGTCCGAGATCGAGGCCGAGAGCGCCGGGTCGGCGAGCGGCGCGCAGGGGATCGAGGCGCCGGCCCCGTCGACGCACGCGCCGCGGGGGAAGGAGCGGCCGTAGCCGGCCGACAGCGTGGGGTTCGCGAGCTCGCCCGCGGCCCTGGCGTCGCCCGCCGCCGAGGCGACCGCCGCCTCGGCGGTGAGGAGATCGAGCCCGCGCTCGCGCAGCAGCCGGAGCGCGGTCTCGAGATCGAGCCGCGCCGGCAGCTCGGGCGAGTCGGGGACGTCGACCGCCGCCGGGGCCGTCCCGGGGAGGAGGCCGGCGAGCGCGGCGACGAGGAGGAGCGGGCGCATCGGTCCGCCGGTGAGCACGCGCCGTGCCGGCGGCCCGCCCGCCGCGATCCCGCGGGCTTGGGCGCCGGCCGGGGAGGGGGGGTGCAAGGAACCTTCGAAAGATCCGGTCGCTCAGGGGAGCGGCGGAGGGCTTCGGAGGTCCTTCGACGGCGGGGGCGGGGGCAGCCCGGCCGGCGCGGCCCGGACCTGCTTCATCACCTCGGCGATGGCCCGCTCGAGCTGGGCGTCGTGGCCGGCGAGCACGTCGGCGGGGAGATCGTCCACCTCCACGTCGGGGGAGACCCCCTCGTTCTCGATCACCCACCGGCTCCGCAGGTCGTAGATCCCGAACTCCGGGATCTCGGTGTAGCCGCCGTCGACCATCTCCGAGGCGAGCCCGCGGATGCCGACCACGCCGCCCCAGGTCCGCTCCCCGACGATGGGGCCGAGCCCCTCGGCCCGGAAGAAGTACGGGAAGATGTCGCCGTCCGACGCCGAGTAGGGATCGGTGATGCAGACCATCGGGCCGGCCACCGCCGCCGACGGGTAGGTGGTCGGGCGCTCCCCGCGCATGGCGCTCATGCCGGCGAGCCGCCGGCGGAGCCGCTCCAGGATCATCTGCGAGACGAAGCCGCCGCCGTTCGACCGGACGTCGACGATCAGCCCGTCCCGGTGCGCCTGCGGGTAGAACTGCCGGATGAACTCGGTCAGCCCCCGCGCCCCCATGTCGGGGAGGTGGACGTAGCCGACCCGCCCGCCGGTGGCCGCGTCGACCCGCCGCCGGTTCGACTCCACCCAGTCGGAGTAGCGCAGCTCCCACTCGTCGGCCGCGGGGACGATCCGGATCTCCCGCGCGCCCTCGAGCGTCGGCCGGCCGTTCACCGTGAGGGAGATGGTCCGCCCGGCGGTGCGGGCGAGCAGCCGGTAGGGCTCGTCGGCGGTGGTGAGCGGCGCGCCGTCGATCGCGAGGAGGTACTCGCCGGCCGAGACCTTCACGCCCGGGACGGCCAGCGGCGAGGTGCGCCCCTCCACCCAGCTCTGCCCCGGGAGGATCCGGGCGATCCGCCAGCGGCCGGCGGCCGCGTCGGGCTCGAGGTCGGCGCCGAGGACGCCGACCGGCATGCGCTCCGGGTGCGGCATGTCCCCGCCGCCGACGTAGGTGTGGCCGGTGCCGAGCTCCCCGGCCATCTCGGAGAGGACGTACGTCAGGTCGAACCGGTGGGTCACGGCGCGCAGCAGGGGCGCGTAGCGGGCGCGGATCGCGGCCCAGTCGAGCTTCCCCATGTCCGCCAGGTAGAAGAAGTCGCGGTAGAGCCGCCAGGTCTCGGCGAAGATCTGCGCCCACTCGGCGCGCGGGTCGAGCTCCATCCGCAGGCCGGCGAGATCGAGGGTCCCGTCGCCGACCTTCGCCCCCTCCTTCGCGTCGGCGATCCCCCAGGCCTTGCCGGCGCGGTAGAGGACCCGGGCGCCGTCCGCGGTGAGGCCGTAGTCCTGCAGCCCCCCGAGCAGCTCGGTGTCGGTGCGCTTCTCGAGGTCGAAGAGGTGGAGCGTCCCGTGCGGCGGCCCCTCCTCGGCGCCGAGGGGCCGGGTGGGGAAGGCGAGCCAGGCCACCTTGCCCTTCGCGACCGAGAGCTGGCCGTCGTTCCCCGGCGCGACCGGGAAGGGGACGATCCGGTCCTGGATCCCGGCGAAGTCGATCCGGGTCGGGGTCGCCTGCGGCGAGGGCCGGGCCGCGGCCGGCCGGTCGTCGGGCGCCCCGCCGGGCCCCGAGCCCTCGGAGCGCGCCGCGCCCGGCCTCGCCTCGTCGCTCAGCGGGGCGAAGGGGGACGGCAGATCGGCGCGCAGGGGGATGGCGTGGGGGCGGGTCATCGCGTTCACGGTGTAGGAGCGATCGAGCCGGCCGAG
>JAJXSQ010000044.1 GCA_021784495.1 Myxococcales bacterium
GGTGGCGGCCGCCCGCGACGCCGCCGGGCGCCGGGGGCTCCCCTTCGCCCCGCGCGGCGGCCTGGCGCTCGCGCGCCTCGCCGAGGCGTCGGGGGCGGAGGCGCTCCTGGTCCTCACCGACGACGCCGCGGTGCTCTGGAGCGCCGGCGCGGAGCGGCGCTGGAGCCCGGGCATGGGCCTCCTCCGGATGCGCCGGGCCCTCGGGGCCGGCGGCCGGCCCCCGGGCCCGGGGAGCCGCGATCCGTTCCTGGAGGCCGCGGCCATCGGCCCCGGCGACGAGGTGCTCGACGCGACGCTCGGGCTCGGCGCCGACGCCCTGGTCGCCGCCGCCGCCTGCGGCCCGGCGGGGCGCGTGGTCGCCCTCGAGGCCTCCGCCCCGCTCGCCGCCTGGGTGGGCGAGGGGCTCGCCCGGCTCGGCGCCGGGCCGGCCGGCCGGATCGAGGTCCGGGCGGGCGACCACCGGGCGGTCCTCGCGACGCTCCCGCCGCGGAGCTTCGACGTGGTCTGCTTCGACCCGATGTTCCGCCACCCCCGCCGCGAGCCCGGCGGGTTCGACGCCGTGCGGCGGCTCGCCGAGGCGGCGCCGCTCGCGCCGGAGACGCTGGCGGCGGCGCGGCGGGTCGCGCGCCGCTGGGTGATCGTGAAGGACGGGGCGCCGGGCTGGGATCTCGCGCGGCTCGGGCTCACGCCGCTCCCCAGCGCGCGCGGCGCCCACCGCTACTTCGGGCGGGCCGCGCCCCTCGCCTGACGCGGGGGCGCCTCCGGGCCCCTACCCCGGGGGCGCCGCCGGCGCCTCGGCCGGCGGGGCCGCCCGCGCCGGGGGCTCGGGCCCGTCGGCGCCGCCGCGCAGGAACTCCTCCGGCCGCTCCAGCACCAGCGCGCGGCGGAGCACCTCGTCGGCGGTGTCGACCAGGACCAGCTCGAGCTTCTCCCGCACCCGGCGCGGGATCTCGCGCAGGTCCTTCTCGTTCTCGCGCGGCACGAGGATGGTGCGGATCCCGCCGCGCTGGGCGGCCAGCGCCTTCTCCTTGAGCCCGCCGATCGGCAGCACCCGCCCGCGGAGGGTGATCTCCCCGGTCATCGCCACGTCCCGCCGGACCGGGATCCGGCAGAGCGCCGAGACGAGGGTGGTGACCATGGTGACGCCGGCCGAGGGGCCGTCCTTGGGGATGGCCCCCTCGGGGACGTGGACGTGGATGTCGATCGACTCGAGGAAGCGCCGCTCGAGCCCGAGCGCGCCGGCCCGGCTCCGCACGTAGCTCATCGCCGCCTGCGCCGACTCCTGCATCACGTCGCCGAGCTTCCCGGTGATGATCAGCTTCCCCTTCCCGGGCATCACCGTCGCCTCGACGGTGAGCAGCTCGCCGCCGAGCTCGGTCCAGGCGAGGCCGGTGGTGAGCCCGACGCGGTCCTGGTCCTCGACCGTGCCGTGGCGGTGGGTCGGCGGGCCGAGGAACCGCTGCACCATCCGCGGGGAGACGACGTAGGTCTGCCCCTCCGGCCGGCCGCGCCGGAGCAGGTCCTTGGCCAGCTTGCGGCAGATCCCGGCGATCTCGCGCTCCAGCGACCGGACCCCCGACTCCCGGGTGTAGCGGTCGATCACCAGGCGGAGCGCGTCGCGCCGGAAGGTGACCGGCACCGCCGCGAGCCCGTTCAGCTCGAGCTGCTTGGGGATGAGGTACCGCCGGGCGATGGAGAGCTTCTCCAGGTCGGTGTAGCCGGCGATCCGGATGACCTCCATCCGGTCCTGGAGCGGGAGCGGGATCCCGCCCATGGTGTTGGCGGTGCAGATGAACATCACCCGCGACAGGTCGTAGTCGAGGTCGAGGTAGTGGTCGACGAACGCCTGGTTCTGCTCGGGGTCGAGCACCTCCAGGAGCGCCGCGCTCGGGTCGCCGCGGAAGTCGGTGGACATCTTGTCCACCTCGTCGAGGAGGAAGACCGGGTTGTCGCTGCCGGCCTTCTTGAGCGACTGGATGATCTTCCCGGGCAGGGCGCCGATGTAGGTCCGGCGGTGGCCGCGGATCTCGGCCTCGTCGCGGACGCCCCCCAGGCTGATCCGGACGAACTTCCGGTTCATCGCCCGGGCGATCGAGCGCGCCAGCGAGGTCTTGCCGACGCCCGGGGGGCCGACGAAGCAGAGGATCGGCCCCTTCACCTTCTCCACCAGCTTCTGGACGGCGAGGTACTCGAGGATGCGGTCCTTCGCCTTGCGCAGGCCGAAGTGGTCCTCGTCGAGGATCCCCTGGGCGCTGGCGATGTCGAGCTTGTCCTCGGTCGCCTCGAACCAGGGGAGCGAGAGGATCCAGTCGACGTAGTTGCGGACCACCGTCGCCTCGGCGCTCATCGGGCTCATCATCTTCAGCTTCTTGAGCTCCTTGCGCGCCTTGAGGCCGGCCTCCTTCGACATCCGGGTGGTCTTGATCTTCTCCTCGAGCTCCTGGAGCTCGTTCTTGAACTCGTCCCGCTCGCCGAGCTCCTTCTGGATCGCCTGCATCTGCTCGTTGAGGTAGTACTCCTTCTGCGTCTTCTCCATCTGCTTCTTGACGCGCGTCCGGATCTTCTTCTCGACCTGGAGGATCTCGATCTCGCTCTGCATGAGCTGGAAGAGCCGCTCCAGCCGGGGCATCGGCGCCTCGAGCTCCAGGATCGACTGGCGGTCGTCCAGCTTGAGGAGTAGGTGGGCGACGATGGTGTCGGCGAGCCGGCCGGCGTCGTCGATGGCCGCCACCGACTGGATCATCTCCGGCGGGATCCGCTTGTTCAGCTTGACGTAGGTCTCGAAGGTCGCGTGGACCGAGCGGGTGAGCGCCTCGAGCTCGACCGTCTTCTCGGCGACCTCCTCGAGCACCTCCGCCTCGACCGAGAGGTAGGGCTCGCCCTCGAGGTGACGCCGGATCCGGGCGCGCCGGGTCCCCTCCACCAGGACCTTCACGGTGGAGTCCGGGAGGCGGAGGAGCTGGATCACCGTCCCGACCGTCCCCAGCGAGAAGATGTCGTCGGGCCCCGGATCGTTGATCCGGGCCTTCTTCTGGGCGCAGAGGAGGATCGCCTTGTCGCCGGCCATCGCCGCCTCGAGGGCCGCGATCGACCTGGGCCGCCCGACGAAGAGGGGGACGACCATGTGCGGGAAGACGATGATGTCCCGGAGGGGGAGGAGCGGGAGCTGGCGCGTGCGCGCGCCGTCCTTGCCGCCCCCGTCCGACCGCGAGAAGAGTGCCACGCCGCCTCCTTCGTGCCGCGGCCGCGCCCCGCCCGGCCCGACCCCCCGGGAGGCGGGCGGGCCCGGCGCTACGCGCTCTCGGCCTCCTTCTCCAGCACCACCAGCGGCGGCTCGCCGCGGTCGATGACCTCCTCGGAGATCACGATCTCGCGGACGTTCCGCCGGCTCGGCACGTCGTACATGATGTCCAGCATCGCCTGCTCGAGGATCGCCCGCAGCCCGCGGGCCCCCGCCTTGTTCCGCGCCGCCGCCCGGGCGATGGCGACCAGCGCCCCGTCGGTGAACTTGAGGTTCACCCCGTCCATCTCCAGGAGGCGGTGGTACTGCTTCACCAGCGCGTTCCGGGGCCGGGTGAGGATGTCGACGAGCGCCGCCTGGTCGAGCTCCTCCAGGCTGGTCACCACCGGGAGCCGGCCGACGAACTCCGGGATCATCCCGAACTTGAGCAGGTCGTCCGGCTCGACCAGCGCCAGCAGCTCGCCGACGTTCCGCTCGGTCTTGCTGGTCACGTCGCTCCCGAAGCCGAGGCTCCGGCCGCCGACCCGCCGCTCCACGATCGCCTCCAGCCCGCAGAAGGCGCCGCCGCAGATGAAGAGGATGTTGGTGGTGTCGACCTGCAGGAACTCCTGCTGGGGGTGCTTCCGCCCGCCCTTGGGCGGGACGTTGGCGATGGTCCCCTCGATGATCTTGAGGAGCGCCTGCTGGACGCCCTCGCCGGAGACGTCGCGGGTGATCGACGGGTTCTCGCTCTTGCGCGCGATCTTGTCGATCTCGTCGATGTAGACGATCCCCTTCTGCGCCCGCTCGATGTCGTGGTCGGCGGCCTGCAGGAGGTTGACGATGATGTTCTCGACGTCCTCGCCGACGTAGCCGGCCTCGGTCAGGGTGGTGGCGTCGGCGATGGTGAAGGGGACGTTCAGGATCTTGGCGAGCGTCTGGGCCAGGAGCGTCTTGCCGGAGCCGGTCGGCCCGAGCAGCAGGATGTTCGACTTCTGGAGCTCGACGTCGTCGATGGCGACCCGGCTCTCGATCCGCTTGTAGTGGTTGTGGACGGCGACGGCGAGGGTCTTCTTGGCCCGCTCCTGGCCGACGACGTACTCGTCGAGGATCGCCTTGATCTCCGAGGGGCGCGGGACCCGGAGCTTCGGGTCGCGCTTCTCCTCGCCGGCGATCTCCTCGGCGATGATGTCGTTGCACAGGCCGATGCACTCGTCGCAGATGTACACGGTGGGCCCGGCGATGAGCTTCTTGACCTCCTTCTGCGACTTCCCGCAGAAGCTGCAGCTCAGGCTCTCGCGCTTCTCCACGGCGGTCTCTCCTCGGCGCCCGGCCCGGGCCCCCGGAACATTCTAGCCGGCCTTCGGCCCCGCCGCCTTCTTCGAGGAGATCACCTCGTCGACGAGGCCGTACTCCTTCGCCTCGGCGGCGCTCATGAAGTAGTCCCGCTCGGTGTCCCGCTCGATCCGATCGAGCGGCTGGCGCGCGTTCGCGGCCAGGAGCTCGTTGAGCCGCTTCTTGAGGCGCAGGATCTCCTTGGCCTGGATCTCGATGTCGGTGGCCTGCCCACCCGCCCCGCCCGAGGGCTGGTGGATCATCACCCGCGCGTTCGGGAGCGCGAAGCGCTTGCCCTGCGCGCCGCCGGCCAGCAGGAAGGCCCCCATGCTGGCCGCCTGGCCCAGGCAGATGGTCGAGACGGCCGGCTTCACGTACTGCATCGTGTCGTAGATCGCCATGCCGGAGGAGACCGAGCCCCCGGGGCTGTTGATGTAGAGGTTGATGTCCTTGTCCGGGTCCTCCGACTCGAGGAAGAGGAGCTGGGCGATGATCACGTTGGCGACGTCGTCGTCCACCGGGGTGCCGAGGAAGACGATCCGGTCCTTGAGGAGCCGGCTGTAGATGTCGTAGCTGCGCTCGCCGCGGTGGGTCTGCTCGACCACGAACGGCATCGGGATGTAGGGCATCGCGTCGCTCCCTCTCGGTTCAGGACTGGACGGTGGCGGCCTGGGCGAGCAGGGAGAAGGCCTTCTCCTCGCGCACCCGGCTCTCCAGGGCGGCGCGCGCGTCCTTGCCGCGCAGCTGCTTCTGGACCTTCTGGAGCGGGACGCCCATCTCCGCGGCGAGCCGCCCCGCCTCGGCGGCGAGGTCCTCCTCGGTCACCTGCACCCCCTCGGCGGTGGCGATCGCGTCGAGGAGGATCCCCCCGCGCACCTGCAGGAGCGCCTGCTCGCGCAGGTCGGCCCGCAGCCGGGCGACGTCGAGCTCCAGCTGGGCGAGGTCGACCCCCATCCGGGCGAACCGCTCGGCGGTCCCCTCGAGCATCGTGTCGATGGCCCGCTCCACCAGCGAGGGGGGCACCTCGAACTCGTTCCGGGCGAGCGCCGCCTTCACCAGGGCGTCGCGGAACTCCCCCTCGGCCCGGCGCGACTCCCGCTTCTCGAGATCGGCGCGGAGCCGGGCGCGCAGCGCCTCGAGCGTCTCCACCCCGTCGACCCCCACCCGCGCCGCGAAGGCGTCGTCGAGCTCCGGCGACCGCTTCGCCTTGAGAGCGCGGAGGGTCACCTTGACGTGGGCGGTCCGGCCGCGGAGCGCCGGGTTGCGGTGCTCCGCCGGGAACGGCTCGTCGAACTCGGCCGACTCGCCGATGCGGCGGCCGGCCAGGACCGGGAGGTGGCCGTCCTCGACGCTCCCGGCCGAGACCCGGACCGTGACCCCCTCGGCGGTCGAGCCCTCGAAGGGCGCGCCGTCGATCGTCCCGACGTGATCGACGACCGCCCAGTCCCCCTCCTCGGCGACCTCGCGCCCCTCGACCGGCTCGAGCTGGGCGTGGGCCTCCTGGAGGCGGAGCAGCTCGGCGGCGACCAGCTCGTCGGTGACGGTCGCCGCCGGCCGGGTGACCGCCAGCCCGCGCCACTCCTTCGGCTCGATCCGCGGGCGGACCTCGACGCGGGCGGAGAAGCGGAGCGGGACCCCGGCGGCGATGGCGCCCTCGATGGAGACCTGCGGCGGCGCGACCGGCTCGATCCCCTCCGCGGTCGCCGCCTCGGTGAAGCTCGACTGGACGACCTTCTCCACCACCTCCCCCTCGACCTCGGCGCGGTAGGTCCGCTCGAGGACGTGGCGCGGGACGTGGCCGGGCCGGAAGCCCCGGAGGGTCACCCGGCGACCGAGCGCCGTGTACGCGCGATCGAGCTCCGCGGCGACCCGCTCCGGCTCGACCTCGATGGAGAGCTTGCGCTCGATGGGGGAGGTGGTCTCGACGGTGGTCTTCATTCGCTTCTTTCGAGTGCGGGAAAGCGGCTAGAGGTACGTTCGGCGCCCGGCCGGGTCAAGCGGAAATGGGCGGGGAGGGGGTCGAACCCTCACGCCTCGCGGCACGGGATCCTAAGTCCCGCGCGTCTGCCAGTTCCGCCACCCGCCCGGTGGGGCCCTGTGTACCACACGCACGGAGGGGACGGCGCCCGGGCGGGGATGGTACAGAGGACGGCCGATGCCGACGACCCACGACCACCCCGCCGACGCCCCCTGCCCGGCCACCTGCCCCGGCTGGTCCGAGGGGGCGCTCGAGCTGCTCGCCCTCCAGCGCCGGACCGCCGAGATGCTCGAGGCCTGCCGGAGCGCCGCGCGCGTGGAGTGCGTGATCGCGGCGCCGGCGACCCCGGGCGCGGAGCTCCCGGAGTTCCTGCAGGACGAGCCCCTGGTCCGGCTCAACCTGGTGGTCGGCCGGGACACCCCGGAGCTCATGATGGACGAGTGGGGGCTCCGCTGCACCCTCACGTTCCGGGGCCGGCGCCACGACTGCGCGGTCCCGTGGAGCGCGGTGGTGGGCGGGATCCTGGTGGCCCCCCCGCGCCCCCGGCGCCGCTTCGGCGTCATCGAGGGCGGGAAGAAGGACTGAGGGGGCCGGCCGCCGAGGCCCGGGCGGAGGCCGCCGGGGCCCCGAAAAGCGAGACGGCGGGGCCGCGCTGGCCCCGCCGTCCCTGTGAGCGCGGAAGGAATCGAACCTTCAACCTATGGATTAAGAGTCCATTGCTCTGCCAGTTGAGCTACGCGCCCGGCTGAGACGTTCCGCTCGGGGTGGCCGAGGGTGCGCCGATCTACCAGCGCCCACCCGGGCTGTCAACGACCGCGCCTCGCCCGGCCGCGGCCCGGAGGCGCGGCCCGCACCGGCGCGCGAGCTGGCGCGCCCGGAGGGAGTCGAACCCCCGACCCGCGGCTTAGAAGGCCGCTGCTCTATCCAGCTGAGCTACGGGCGCGAAGGCGTCGTGACGAAGAGAAAAATGGGGTGAGTAAAGGGGTTCGAACCCTTAACCCCCGGATCCACAGTCCAGTGCTCTACCAGTTGAGCTATACCCACCATGAGTCGAGTGCCTTGGCGCGCCCGGAGGGAGTCGAACCCCCGACCTGCGGCTTCGAAGGCCGACGCTCTATCCAGCTGAGCTACGGGCGCGAAGAGCCGACGCCGGGGGCGGTCGAGGTTCCTCCGCCGCCCGCTCGCTCCGGACCGCGTGGGCGGTCCGGCCACCACCGTGCTGTCAAAGAATCGGGGCGGCGGGATTCGGACCCGCGACCTCCTGCGCCCAAGGCAGGCGCGCTACCAGGCTGCGCTACGCCCCGGAAACAGTCGGCGGCGCGTCGAGCGGGCCGCTCCGAGAGGGGTGGTAACTAGCCGTTCCCCCTCGGTTCGTCAAGCGTCCCGGCGAGGCCCGCGAGCCGGGCCAGCGCCGGGCGCAGCGCCCGGAAGGCCGCGCCGCGGTGCGAGAGCGCGTCCTTCGCCGCCGGCGCGAGCTCGGCCATCGTCGCCTCGTGGCCGTCGGGGACGAAGAGCGGATCGTAGCCGAAGCCCCCTCCCCCGCGCGGCGACCGGGCGATGCGCCCGCGGCAGCGCCCCTCGGCGCTGGCCAGCAGCCGGCCGTCGGGCGCGGCGACGGCGAGGACCGCGACGTAGGCGGCGCCACGCCCGGGGTCGTCGATCCGCGCCAGGGCGGCGAGCAGCTTCCGGTCGTTGGCGAGGTCGCGCTCGGCGCGCGGGAGCGGGCGGGGATCGAGGTCCTCCGACCAGCGGGCCGAGATCACCCCCGGCGCGCCCCCCAGGGCGTCCACGGCGAGCCCGGAGTCGTCGGCGAGCGCCGGCACCCCCGCGACCCGCGCGAAGGCCCGCGCCTTCTTCGCGGCGTTCTCGGCGAAGCTCGCCCCGTCCTCGAGCACCTCCGGGAGCGGCCGGCCGAGCTCCGCGGGGGAGAGGACGCGCACCGGCAGGCCGGCGACGAGCCGGAGCAGCTCGCGGAGCTTGCCGGGGTTGCTGGTGCCGAAGAAGAGGTCCATCCCGGTCCCGGGCGCGCGGAGGCCTCCGGGCCTCCGGGGTCGCTCAGCCGAGCGCGGCCAGCTGGAGCTCGCGGAGCCGCGCGCACCCCTCGAGCGCCAGGTCGAGCATGGCGTCGAGCTCGCGGCGGGCGAAGGCCTTGCCCTCGGCGGTCCCCTGGACCTCGACGAGGTTCCCCTCCCCGGTCGCCACCACGTTCATGTCCACCTCGGCGGTCGAGTCCTCCCCGTAGTCGAGGTCGAGCAGCGGGCGCCCGGCGACCATCCCCACGCTCACCGCGGCCACGCTCCGCGCGACCGGGTTCGCCTTGAGCTTCCCCGCCCGCTGCAGCGCGCGGACGGCGAGCGAGAGCGCCACCCAGGCGCCGGTGATCGCCGCCGTCCGGGTGCCGCCGTCGGCCTGGAGCACGTCGCAGTCGAGGGTCACCGTCCGCACCCCGAGCGCCCGCAGGTCGATCGAGGCGCGGAGCGCCCGGCCGACGAGCCGCTGGATCTCCAGCGTCCGGCCGCCCTGCTTCCCGCGCGCCGCCTCGCGCGCCATCCGCTCGTGGGTCGAGCGCGGCAGCATCCCGTACTCGGCGGTCACCCAGCCGGCGCCGGTCCCCTGGACGTGCGGCGGGACCCGGTCCTCGAGCGAGGCGGTGCAGAGCACCTGGGTGTCGCCGAAGCGGGCCAGGCAGGAGCCCTCGGCGTACTTCGAGGCGCCCGGCTCGAGGACGATCTTCCGGAGGTCACGTTCGGCGCGGCCGCTGGTTCGCATAGGGGCGGGGATGCTACCCGCGCTCCCGGCGGGGCGCCAGGGGCGCGCGACGCGCGACGCCCGGCGCGATCCTAGGGGAGCACGATCTCCGCCGGGGCGGAGGCGGGGCCGGGATCGCCGGCCGTCGAGACCGCCGCCAGCCGGTAGGCCACCCGCCCCGCCGCGACCCGGGCGTCGACGGCGACCGCCGCGCCGGCCGCCACGGGGCCGGCCACGGCCACCCACCGGCCGGAGGGATCGCGCCGCTCGAGGAGGTAGCGGATCGAGGGGTCGGCGGGGGGCGGGAAGGAGGCCTCGACGCGCGGGTAGGGCGTCGCCAGGAAGCGGAGCGACGGCGACGGCGGAGGCCCCAGCGCCGGGCTCCCCACGCGCACCGCCGCCGGGGCGCTCGGCGGGCTCCGGTTGCCGGCGGCGTCGACGGCGACGACCCGGTAGACGCAGGCCGCCCCGGCCACCACCCCCCGGTCGACCCAGCGCCGCTCGTCGCGCCCGAGCGGGCGCGGGGTGAGCACCACGCCCAGGTCGTCGCGGGAGCGGGCGCGCAGCACCAGGAACCCGGCCACCGCCGCCGCCGGGCCGGAGGGGCGGAAGGCGAGCGCCACCTGCCCCCCGGCGCCGTCGACGGCGACGATCACCGGCGCCGCCGGCGGCTCGGTGCGGGGGAGCTCCACCGCGAGCGGCGCCGACGGGGGCGAGGCCTGGCCGTCGAGGCCGACGGCCACCACCCGGTAGGAGAGCACCCCCAGCGCGCCGGCGGGGAGGCGATCGCGGTAGGAGGCCGTCGCCGCGGCGACCGGCCCGTCGGTGAGCGGGGCGAAGGGCCCGCCCCCGGCGGCGCGCTCGATCCGGTACCCCTGGACGACCGCGGGGTCGCCCGGATCCCAGCGCAGCTCCACCGCCCCGGTGGCCCGCGCCGCGGCGGCGCCGGTCGGCGTCGGCGGCGGCGCCGCGGCGGCCATCGTGGCCCGCACCGGCCCGGAGAACGGCCCGGCGACGCCGCGCGGATCGAGCGACGCCACCTCGTAGTAGTAGGTGCTCCCGGGACGCCCGGTGACGTCGTC
>JAJXSQ010000045.1 GCA_021784495.1 Myxococcales bacterium
GCGCTCCCCCGCGGCTCGCGGGGGCCGAGCCCGCGCCCGCGGCGCCGGCGCGCCTGGCCCGGCGCTACTTCCTCGCCACCGAGCAGTCGGAGCTCGACGGGACCCAGTACGACGTCGAGGTCTTCATCGACTCCTCCTGGGTCCGGGTGCTGCGCTCCGCGGACGGGCCGACGGTGATGGAGGTGACCCGCTACCTCCACCCCGGCCGGAACCAGATCACCCTCGCCTCCACCAAGCGGCTGGTCGGGGTGGCGCGCCGGTCCACGCGCGCCGACGTGACCCTCCGGATCGTGATCGGCGCGGGGAGCGCGGGAGACGGGCGCGTCACGATCGACGCCCCGCTGGTGGTCGTCACGCGGAGCGCCGCCGAGGTCGACGACAAGGTCGAGGAGTTCACGGTCGACGCGCGCTGAGGGGAGGAACGCCAGTGTTCACGCCCGAGCCGAGCATCGCCTACGTCCCCGCCACCCGGGAGCAGGTGGTGGCGATCCTGGAGGCCATCAACCAGCCGCAGGTCTCCATCCCCGGCCGGCCGTCCCAGGCGGTGCAGGGCTACCTCTGCAGCCTCCGCAACTCGAACGGATCCTTCTCGATCGTCCTCGTCCTCCACCTGCCGGCGACCGGGGAGAACGTGGTCTACCTCCACGACCAGCGCCAGCTCTCCGCCGAGGAGTTCCGGCCGGTGCAGCAGGAGGGGCTCCAGTTCCTGGAGTCGATGGGCTTCATCCTCGACAACCTCAACTTCCGGAACCTCTCCGGCGAGCAGCAGGAGCAGGTGATCCGGCGGATCCCGCTCTTCTCGCCGCCGCGGCCGGCGGCGGCCGCGGCGGGGGCCACGGCGGTCACCGCGGCCGAGGTGTTCAAGGTCGCGCGGATCCTCGCCTCCTTCTAGCCCCGCCCGGCGGGCACCGGCGCCCCCGCCGCCTCCACCCGGACCGCGCGACGCCCGCGCAGCGAGCCTCCCCCATGCGGATCCAGCGCCTCGTCCTCCTCCCGCTCCTCGTCGCCGGCGCGTCCGGCTGCGCCCACGGCCCCAGCGGCCGGGATCGGCGCGGCGCGGAGATCCACAGCGACCTCGGCCTCGAGGCCCTCCGCGCCGGGCGCGCGCAGGACGCGCTCCGCGAGTTCGACACCGCGGTTGGCCTCGAGCCGGACCTCCCCGAGGCGAACCTGGGGCGCGGCCTGGTGCTGGAGTACGCGTTCGGGAAGGACGCGGAGGCCGAGGCCGCCTACCGGCGGGCGATCGCGGTGAAGCCGAAGTACTCGGAGGCGCACAACGATCTCGGCCAGCTCCTCGCGCGCGAGGGGCGGCTCGACGATGCGCTCCGGGAGTTCAACGAGGCGCTCGACAACACCTTCTACATGGAGCCCTGGGTCGCGCGCTGCAACAAGGGGCAGGCGCTGGTCCGGGCGGGCCGCCGCGACGAGGGGGTCGAGGAGCTGAAGGTCTGCCTCCGCATCGCGCCGGCGTACTGCCAGGGGCGGCGGGAGTTCGGCCGCCTGCTCCTCGGCGAGGGGAAGCCGGCCGAGGCGGTCGAGCAGCTCGAGGCGTACGCGCAGTCCTGCGCGAAGCTCCCCGACGCCCACCTCCAGCTCGGGCTGGCGCTCATGCGCACCGGCGACCTCGAGCGGGCGCGCGCCCAGCTCCAGCAGTGCGTCGACCTCGGCGGCGCCGACCCCCTCGCCGACGAGTGCCGCCACGAGCTCGGGCTGCTCCGCGAGCCGGCCGGCGGCCGGTGATCGCGCGGGTCGAGATCCCCGCGGTCGTCCTCCGGACGGTCGACGTCGGTGACTCGGGCCGGGTGGTGACCCTGCTGACGCGCGAGCAGGGGAAGCTCGCCGCCTTCGCCCGCGGCGCGCGGGCCTCGCGGCGCCGCTTCGCCGGAGCGCTCGAGCCCTTCACCCTCCTCGCGGCGGGGCTCTCCGGCGGCGAGGGCGAGGCGCTGGCGCGCCTCGAGTCGGCCGCCATCGTCCGCTCCTTCCACGCGATCCGGGGGGAGCTCCCGCGGATCGCCTGCGCCGCGTGCGCCGCCGAACTCTCGGGGGCGCTCCTGCGCGACCTGGAGCCCCACCCGGCGCTCTTCGACCGGCTGGTGGCCTACCTCGAGCGGCTCGACGCCGCGCCCGCGACCCCCGCCGGGCTCCGGGTCTTCGAGCTCGGCGCGCTCGCCGACGCCGGCTACCGGCCGCGGCTCGACGGCTGCGCGCGCTGCGGCGCGAGGGCGCCGGAGGAGGGGGAGGGCGGGCCGCTCCTCTTCTCGCCGGGGGACGGCGGGGTCCTCTGCGCCGCCTGCGCGCCCTCGGGATCGGCCGGCGCGCTCCGCCTCTCGGCGGGGGCGCTCGCGCTGCTCAGGCGGCTCCAGGCGCTCGGCGACGCGGGCGGGGAGCCGGTCGCCCCGGGGGCCTGGAGGGAGGCGCGCGACGTCCTGGAGCGCTTCATCGAGCGGCTGGCCGGGCGCCGGCTGGCCTCCCGACGCTTCCTCGACGAGGTCGGTCCCTGGCTCGGCGGCTGAGCGCGGCGCGCGGCGCGCCGGCGTCGCTCCGGGAGCTTTCCGTTTGACATCGCGGGGTTGCGGTCCTACGGTGCCGGGTCCCGACGGCGCCCTGCGGCGCGTCTGCGAGGAGCGAAGCGCGTGTACTTCCAGGATCTCATCCTGAAGCTCCAGGCCTACTGGGCGAAGCGGGGCTGCATCCTCGCCCAGGGGTACGACCAGGAGGTCGGCGCCGGGACGATGAACCCGGCGACCTTCCTCCGCGTGCTCGGGCCGGAGCCGTGGAACGTCGCCTACGTGGAGCCCTCGCGGCGCCCCGCCGACGGCCGGTTCGGCGAGAACCCCAACCGCCTGTACCAGCACCACCAGTTCCAGGTCATCCTGAAGCCCAACCCGCCCGACGTGCAGGACCTCTACCTCGGGTCGCTGAAGGCCATCGGGATCGACCCCCGCCGCCACGACATCCGGTTCGTCGAGGACGACTGGGAGAGCCCGACGCTCGGGGCCTGGGGGCTCGGCTGGGAGATCTGGTGCGACGGGATGGAGATCACCCAGTACACCTACTTCCAGCAGGCCGGGGGGTTCGAGGTGCGACCGGTCGCGGCGGAGCTCACCTACGGCCTCGAGCGGATCGCCATGTACCTGCAGGACGTCGAGAACGTCTTCGACGTCGAGTGGGTCGCCGGCGTCCGCTACCGGGAGGTCTTCCACCGGAACGAGGTGGAGATGAGCGAGTACAGCCTGCGCGCCTCGGATCCGAAGATGCTCTTCGACCTCTTCGGGGTCTACGAGGCGGAGTGCCGGCGGCTCCTGGCGCTCAAGCTCCCGCTCCCAGCCTACGACTACTGCCTCAAGTGCTCGCACGCCTTCAACAACCTCGACGCCCGCGGCGCCATCAGCGTGACCGAGCGCGCCGCGTACATCGGCCGGGTCCGCGCCCTCGCCCACCTGTGCGCCGGGGGGTACCTCGAGTCGCGCGAGGCGCTCGGCTTCCCCCTCCTCCCGGCCCGGGAGCGCGCGGGGGCGGTGGCGGCGGCCCGGGCGGCCCGCGAGGCCGCGGCGGCCTCGGCGGCCAGGTAGCGGCGGCGCCGACCGGAGAGATCATGGCAGACCTGCTGTTCGAGATCGGGGCCGAGGAGATCCCGGCCGGCTTCGTCCCGCCGGCGACGGCGCAGCTCGAGGCCGACCTGGCGCGGCTCCTCACCGAGGCGCGGCTCGACCACGGCGAGGTGCGGGCGATGGGGACGCCGCGCCGGCTCGTCGTCTGGGCGCGAGGCGTCGCCGCGCGCCAGGCCGACGCCCGGACCGAGGCGCTCGGCCCGCCGGTGGCGCAGGCCTTCGACGCCTCGGGCGCGCCGACCCAGGCGGCCATCGGCTTCGCGCGCTCCCAGGGGGTCGAGGTCGGGGCGCTGGCGCGGGTGGAGACGCCGAAGGGCGCCCGGCTCGCCGTCGCCCGCGTGGAGAAGGGGCGCCGCGCGGCCCAGGTCCTCCCGGCGCTGCTCGAGCGGCTCGTCGCCGGGCTCCGCTTCCGGAAGGTGATGCGCTCGCGCTGGGACGAGGTGACCTTCGCCCGGCCGGTCCGCTGGATGGTCGCGCTCCTGGGCGGTCGGCCCATCCCGGTGCGCTTCGGCGAGGTCCGCAGCGGCGGGACGACCTTCGGCCATCGCTTCGTCGCCCCGCGCGCCATCGCGCTCGACGGGACGCCCGAGGACTACCTCGCGCGGCTGGAGCGCGCGCACGTCCTGGTCGATCCGGCCCGGCGGCGCGCGGCCATCGAGCGGGCGCTGGCCGCCGCGGCGCGCCGCGCCGGCGGCGTGATCCGGCCGGACGAGGAGCTCCTCGAGCAGGTGACCTTCCTCGTCGAGCACCCGACCGCGGTGCTCGGCCGGTTCGAGGCCTCGAACCTGGCGCTGCCCCCGGAGGTGGTGATCTCCGAGCTCCGGAACCACCAGCGCTACTTCGCGGTCCTCGACCGGCGGGGCCGGCTCACCCCCCACTTCGTCGCCGTCTCCGGGACGCCGATCACCGACCCCAAGGTCGCCCGGCACGGGTACGAGCGGGTGCTCCGGGCGCGGCTCGCCGACGCGCGGTTCTTCTTCGAGGAGGACCGAAAGCGGACGCTGGAGGATCGCGTCCCGGACCTGGCCCGGCGCACCTACCAGGCGAAGCTCGGCTCCGAGGCGCGCCGGGTCGAGCGGATGCAGGCCATCGCGGCGGCGCTCGCGCGCGCCCTCGGCCGGGCGGACCTGCTCGAGGATCTGGCCCTGGCGGTCCGGCTCTGCAAGGCCGACCTGGGCACCGGCATGGTGGGCGAGTTCCCCGAGCTGCAGGGGACGATGGGCGGCCACTACGCCCGGCTCGAGGGGCTCCCCCCGGCGGTGGCCGACGCCATCGAGGACCACTACCGCCCGGTCGGGGCCGCGGGAGAGCTGCCGCGCGGCGATCTGGGCGCGCTGGTCGGGCTCGCGGACCGGCTCCACCAGCTCGTCGGGATCCTCGGGGTCGGGGAGCGCGTCACCGGCGCCGCGGATCCCTTCGGCCTGCGCCGCGCCGCGATCGGCGTCCTCCGCATCATCCTCGATCGCGGCTACGCGCTGTCGCTGGCCGGGGCGGTGGACGCGACCCTCGACGCCCTCGACGACGTCCCGCTCGCCGCCGGGAGGGCGGCGGTCGCCGCGCAGTCGCTCGACTTCCTCCGGGGCCGGCTCCGCGCCCTCTGGGCGGAGGGGCGCGAGGGCGACCTCGTCGACGCGGTCCTCGCCGCCGGCGCCGACGACGTCGTCGACGCGCGCCGGCGCCTGGAGGCGCTCGCCGAGGTGAAGGCCCGCCCCGACTTCGGGCCGCTGGCGGTCGCGTTCAAGCGGGTGGCCAACATCCAGGAGAAGGCCGGGGCGTCCGGCGCGCGCGGCGTCGACGAGGCGCTCCTCGTCGAGCCGGCGGAGCGCGCGCTCGCCGGCGCGCTCACCCTGGTCGAGGCCGAGGTGGAGCGGGCCCGCGCCGGGAGGGACTACGGCGCGGTGCTCCGCGCGGTCGCCGGGCTCGGGCCGCCCGTCGACGCCTTCTTCGACGGGGTGATGGTGATGGCGGAGGACCCGCGGGTGCGCGAGAACCGGCTGGCGCTGATGCGCCGGGTGGCGGCGCTCTTCGACGGGGTGGCGGACTTCCGGAAGCTCCAGGCGGAGCCGCTTGCGGGTGGCCGGAGGGCGGGGTAGGGATGCGTCGGCTCCTGCCGCTCCTGCTCCTGGTCGCGGGCTGCGACGATCGGGCGCCCTTCCAGCCGCCGCCGATGGACAGCTTCTACTTCCCGTCCGGCCTGGCGCTCACCGCGCCGGCCGGCGGCAACCAGACGCTCCTCGTCGCGTCCTCCAACTTCGACCTCCAGTTCCTCCCGGGCTCCGGCGGGACCCTCCTCGCGGTCGACCCCCGGCCCGCCACCGAGGGCGGGTCGGCGGTCGCCGGCGGGAACCTCCTCGACGGGCACCTCCTCGGTCCCGGCGCGCGGCTCGGCAGCTTCACCGGGCCGCTCGTCCTCGTCGACGGGACCAGCTGCCCCGGCGCCGCCGCGGCGCTCCCCAGCGGCAAGGCGGCGCTCACCGCCTCCCGCTTCAACCAGGATCTCCAGCTCGTCGGGCTCCTCGACGACGGCTCCGTCGAGGCGTGCGGGGCGGCGGGCTGCGGCGTCCCGCTCGACGGGCGGTTCCTCGATCCCTACGCGATCACGCTCGCCTGCCGGGCCGACGGCGCCCGCCGGTCCGCGTTCGTCGGCTACCTCCGCACGCCCCCCCAGTGGATCATCCCGCCGGTGGTCCCGCCGGCCCCCGCGCTCCCCGTCTTCATCCCCGCCGACACCGGCTGGGTGACGGAGGTCGACCTCGACGATCCGGGGCTCCGCAGCCGGTCGATCTCGCTCGTCCCCGGCCCGGTCGGCGCGATGGCCTACGACGCGACGGCCGACCAGCTCTACCTCCTCGGCCACTACCAGACGACGATCGCGCCGGCGACGGCCCCGGTCACCGTGTTCGATCTCTCGGCGTGCCGGGCGACCGATCCGACCTGCCCGCTGCCGGCGAGCGTCACCGTCGACCTCTTCCCGATCTTCCACGGGATCGATCTCCAGCAGATCGTCCTCTCCACGGTGCAGCCCGGCCTCTCGCGGCGCGCCTACGTCCTGGCGCGCCTCTTCGACGCGGATCAGGCGGCGGTGAACTTCACCCGGCCCACGACCGATCTCGGCGGGGTGCTCCTCGTCCTCGATCTGACCCCCGGGCCCGACGGCCACCCGCTCCTGACCGTCCTGCGCGCCGTCCAGACCGGGATCGGGCCGGGGGACCTGAAGCTCCTCCCGGCGCGCCCCGGGCAGCGCGACCTGATGGTGGTCACCAGCTCCACCGACGGCGTGCTCTGGGTCTACGACGACGATCAGGGGACCCTGGTCCGGAACATCCCCGTCGATCCGGGCTCCGGGACCGGGCTCATCGGCCGCGACCCATACGCCCTGGCGGTCGAGCCCGCGCCGCACCTCGACGCCGCCGGCGTCGAGAAGGACCGGGTCTACGTCGCGTCCTTCCTGCAGGACATGGTGAGCATCGTCGACGTGCCGGTCCTCGACCCCGGGCAGGCCGACATCGTCCGGGACGCCGCCGGGCAGCCGCTCCGGATCGGCCCCGTCCAGTACAACGCGACGGTGCTCCCCGGCGGGTCGGTCACCCCCATCCTGCCGTTCCTCCCGCCATGATCGCACGCCGCCTCGCACCGCTCGCGCTCGCGGCGGTGCTCGCCTCCTGCAAGCAGAACGCGCTCCCGGGCCCGCAGTTCAACGGCCCGGCCGCGGTCGCCGTCTTCTGGGGGATCACCCCGAAGGTGCCGAACGTGGTCCACCCCTACGTGGCCGTCGCCAGCGAGAGCGGCGACGAGCTCCGGATCATGGACGCGATCGACTCGGGGATGGTACTGGCCCCGGTCCCGGTCCAGGCCCTCTCGGTCCCGACCGACTCCCGGCCGGCGCTCCTGACCGCCTGCAGCCTCGCCGATCACGACGCCGCGGGCCAGCCGCTCGCCGACCTCCTCGCCGTCGCCTCCCCGGGGCTGGTCCTCCGGCCGGACGGGCGCCTCGCGTCGGCGATCGAGATCGTCCAGACCTGGAACCCGGCCACGGTCGTGGTGCCGTCGCTCGACGTCGACGTCGGGCTCCTCGCCGCGGCGACCCCGTCGCTCCCGGCCTCGGCCCAGCAGGCGGTGATCCGCAGCCTGATCGCCGTCCCGATCCCCCAGGCGCTCGTCGCCGGCGTCTGGCAGCCCACCCCGGGCGCGGTGCGGCTCCTCGCCAGCCTCTCCGGCGACCTCCTCCTCGTCGCCGACTTCGCGCGCGGGAGCGACGGCCAGTCGATCGTCGCCCTGGGGGCGCCGTCGATCCAGCCGCTCACCGCGGCCCCGGCGGGCGGGAGCCCGACGCCCTTCCAGGCCGTCGCCTTCGCCGCCTCTCCCGACGGGCGCCACGTCTACGCCGCCAGCCCGGATCCGGTCGCCGGCGTGCAGGGGGTCGCGGAGATCGACCTGCTCGGCACCCCGCCGGCGCTCGCGGTCCGCGGGATCGACGCCGGGGGGCCGACCACGGCCGTCGCGGCGGGGGTGGTCGGCGAGTTCACCGGCTTCGCGCCGCTGCCGGCGCCGCCGGCCGTCGCGCCGTTCCCGCCGGCCCCCGATCAGTTCGGGACGCCGGCCCTGCGGGTCTACGCCTCCTACGATCCCTCCGCCTGCGGCCGGGATCTGCCGCTCGCCTGCGGCGTGGTGGTGCTCGATCCGGTCGCGGGGACGAGGCTCCCGGATCCCGCCCCGGACGGCGGCGCCAGCGGACCGCCGCGGCTCCCCTGGATGGCGCCGATCCCGATGGACGGCCAGGTCCAGGCGCTGCTCTACGTCCCGCCGCCGACCTGGGGGAGCTACACCGCGGCGGGGAACCTGATCTACCCCGGCGGGCCGACGCTGGCGGCGGGGACGGACCTCCTCCAGCAGATCCAGCCGCTCACCAACTTCGTCCTTTACACGACCGGGGTCGTGGCCGCGGCCACCTCGTCGGGCGGCATCGCCCTCGTCGACGCCGGCCACTGGGCGGTCGCCAACGACCAGTCGGCGCTCTCCGACGCGAACCTGCTCACGCCCAACCGGACCCGGCTCGACACCGCCTACAGCGCCCAGCCGGCGACCAAGTTCGTCGGCGTAGAGCCGGTGGCCTGGTCCTTCACCACCCCCTACCTCGGGCTCTGGTACCTCGGCTCGAACGCGCTCGCCGCGATCCCGGTCGACGTGAACGACCCGGTCGACGCCAGCGGGGGCATCCTCCCGGTCGACGAGCTCGCGGGCGTGACCCCGGGCTTCACCCCGACCGACACCTTCACCCTCACCTGGCAGGGGAAGCTCCCGTCGCTCGACACGCGGGGCGGGCAGCTCCACGCGGCGGCCGCCGGGGGGTTCGACTGGGTCGCGGTCCAGGCGCCGACCGGCCTCACCGGCGCCGGCGACGAGCCCTTCGCCGACGTCGCGCGGCTCTACGACCCGACCCTCGGCGTCCACGTCGGCGATCTCGTCGAGGTGACCCCGAGCCCGGCGGACGTCGCCGCCGGGCGGTGCCCGCTCGGCCCGTTCACCCTGGTGATCACCGGCTTCCTCTACCCCGACCCGGTGAACTACCCCGGGGGCGCGGTGTCGGTGCAGCCCGCGCCGACCGCGCAGCAGCCCTTCAACTGGTCCGATCTCCTCGGCACCACCCGGATCTACGCCGATCCGCACTGCCTCGACGCCGTGGCCGCCACCTCGGGCTCGCTCCTCCGGGCGGTGAGCGTCCGCGCGTCGGGGCTGGTGCTCGTCGGCCTGGCCACCGGGTACGCCGGGCGACCGACCCTCGCCCAGGCGAGCGATCCGACCCAGATCGCGTCGATCCCACCCTTCACCTTCCAGTACCAGGCGGAGGCGCCGCTCGCCTGCCCGACGGCGCCGCCCGGCGGCGCCTGGCCGCCGGCGACGCCGATCTCCGACGCGCAGCGGCTCGCCTGCGAGGAGCTCGTCCTGGCGCGGCGCGCCCGGCGCTCCTCCTACGTGATCGAGCAGTGCCCCGCCGCCGATCTCACCTGCCAGGCCAACTGGCCGTACCTGACCACGGCGCCGATCGCCAACGGGCCGGTCTTCTCCTTCCGGGTGGCCCTCCTCGAGCACCCGAACCTGGCCCTCCCGGCCACGCAGTCGCTGGGGACGCCGGAGCGGGACACGACGCTGACCCTCAACTTCGCGAGCGGGATCCTCCCCATCGAGCGCAAGCCGCTCGCCTCCGGGACCGGCTTCGCCGCGGAGCTGCCCGACGGGCTGTCGCGCTACGACCGGTCCTCCTTCACGCTCAACCCGGGGGACGGCATGCAGATCTTCGCCAGCTACCCGGGGAACCTCCTCCTCGAGTTCTCGCCGCAGGCGCCCTCCGGGGCGGTCGGCGTCTTCCACTAGAGGCGAGGGGCCGCC
>JAJXSQ010000046.1 GCA_021784495.1 Myxococcales bacterium
CGTCTACCGGCTCGACGCCGGGCCGGGGAGCGCGCCGTGAGCCCGGCGGCGGTGCCCCCTCCCTCCGCGCGGGCGCCGATCGGCTCCACCGCCACCGTGCGGGCCCGGCTGGCGCGCCAGCGCCCGCGGCCGCTCCTGATCCGGCTCCACGCCGCGCTCCTGGGCGACGCCGGGATCGTCGGCGGACCGGCCCGCCGCCGGGCGGCGCGGTTCCTGGGGCGGAGCCTGCCGGCCGCGGTCGCCGTCGCCGCGGGGACCCTCCTCGTGCTCGGCGCCTTCGACGTCAACCCGCCCGGCTGGCCTCAGATCGGGGGGATCGCGGCGATCGGGGCGCTGCTCGCCTGGGGGGTCTGGCGGCGGGCCGTGCGCGCCGCCGCCGGGCGCGCGGCCGGGTACCGCGAGCAGATCGAGCTCGGGAGCCTCTTCGTGGTGGGCGCGGCGGTCCTCGTGCGCGCGAGCGCGGGGGGGGCGGCCGAGCCGCCGCTGCAGCCGGTCGACTACCTCGTCATGGCCTTCCTGGTCGCGTTCCTGGCGCGCCCGGTCGGCCTGGGGCTCGTCGCCCTGGCGGTGGGGCTCGAGGTCGCCGGCTTCTGGCTCCGCGGCGCCCGGGCCGTCGAGGAGCCGCGGCTGGCCGCCCACGCCGGCTTCCTCCTCCTCTTCGCGGCCCTGTACCACGGGGTGCTCGCGGCGCAGATCGCCGCGACCCGGCGCGCCGAGCGGCAGGCGATCGCGCGGCGCCTCCGCGAGATCGAGGAGCGGGCCGCCGAGTTCCGCCTCCTCGCCCCGGGGAGCGCGGACGGATCACCCGGAGAGCGGGGGCTGCGCTGGACCGAGGGCGCGGTCACCGAGATCGAGGCGGCGGTCCGCGGCGCGGTCGACGTCGCCTCGGCGGCGCTCCGAAGCAACACCTGCGCGGTCTACCTCCTCTCGGCCGACGACGCGCGGCTCGTCCGCCGCGAGTGCCGCTCCGGGAGCGACGCGCTCGCGGAGTCGCTCCCGGCCGGGGAGGGGGCGATCGGCGGCGCGGTCCGGCGGCGCGCCCCCGTCCGGCTCCACGGCGAGGTGAAGGCCGCCACCCACTACCTCGACGGGACCCGGCCCGGGGCGCTGCTCGCCGTCCCCCTCGTCGATCGCCGCGGCGGGCACGTGCGCGGGGTCGTCGTGGCCGACCGGCTGGAGGCCCGGCCGTTCGACGAGGGGGACGAGCGGCTGCTGGTCACGATCGCGGCCGAGATCCTCCGCGCGGTGGCGGCGGAGCGGCTCCTCGACGACATGAAGCAGACGCGGGACGAGACGGAGCGCTTCTTCCAGGCGATCGAGCGGCTCAACCGCGCCACCAAGCTCGACGACGTCGCGGCGGTGACGCTCGAGGTCGCGGCGGCGATCGCCGGGGGCGTCGACTTCGGCGCGCTGACCCTCTGCGAGCGCGTCGACGGGGAGAACCGCCACCGGGTGGTCCGCGCGTCCCGGGGGCAGGGGAAGACGCCGGCGCTGGACGGCCTCGTCTTCGGGGACGAGGAGGGGAGCCTGGTGACGGCGGCGGTCCGCCTCGACGCGAGCCTGCCCGGCAAGGAGATCGACGTCGGCCGCGCCGTGATCTTCGACGCCGCGACCCGGCTGCGCGGGCTCACCTCGCTCCGGGTCGTCCCGCTCCGGGCGCAGCCGCTGGCGCGCGAGGACCCGCCCGTCCTCGGGACCCTGGTCCTCGGGTCGAGCCGGCCGGGCGCGTTCACCCGGGACCTGACCCGGCAGCTCGAGGTGGTGGCGATGCAGGCGGCGGAGTCGATCCAGCGGGCCCGGCTCTTCGAGGCGACCGAGCGGCTCGCGACCACCGACGGGCTGACCGGGCTCGTCAACCACCGGACCTTCCAGGGGCGGCTCGAGGAGCACCTCCAGGCGGCGCAGCGCCACGGCCGGACGCTCTCGATCATCCTGTGCGACATCGATCACTTCAAGTCGGTGAACGACACCTACGGGCACCCGGTCGGCGACCAGGTGCTGCGGGGGGTCGCCCGGATCCTCGCCGCCCAGGCGCGGGTCACCGACCTCGCGGCGCGGTACGGCGGCGAGGAGTTCGCGGTGGTGATGCCCGAGACCGACACCACCGGCGCCATGGTGATCGCGGAGCGGATCCGCGAGCGGGTGGCGGCGCTCGTCACCGAGACCGGCCAGGGGCCGCTCCAGGTGACGCTCTCGCTCGGCGTGGCGACCTTCCCGGCGGACGCCGCGCGCAAGCCGGAGCTGGTGGAGCGGGCCGACGCGTGCCTGTACCACGCGAAGCGGGGCGGGCGAAATCGGGCCGTCTCGGCCGCGCAGCTCCGCGTCGCCTCTCGCCGCGCCGGCCCCTGAGCCGGGCCGCCGGCGGTGGCTCGCGGGGCGCCCGCCCTGCTAGACTCGGGGCGCGTCCCCTTCCCGGTGAATCGCGGGGCCTTCCGGCGTGAAAAAGAACTTCGTCCTCGACACCAACGTCCTCCTCCACGACCCGCGCAGCATCTACGGCTTCGACGACAACGACGTCGTCGTGCCGATCTACGTGATCGAGGAGATCGACAACTTCAAGCGCGACCTCTCCTCGCTCGGGCGGAACGCGCGCCAGGTCTCCCGCTTCCTCGACGAGTTCCGCGTCGCCGGCAAGCTGCGCGACGGCGTCTCCATCGGACCCGGGAAGGGGACCATCCGGGTCCTCATGGCGGACCGGCGCCTCCCGCCCGAGCTCGCCGACGGGCACTCCATCGACGACAAGATCCTGGCGGTCGCCCTCGACCTGCTGGCGCGCGAGCGGCCGACCCCGTGCGTCTTCGTCTCCAAGGACACGAACCTCCGCATCCGGGCCGACGCGCTCGGCCTCCACGCCGAGGACTACGACGTGGAGGGGGTCGAGCTCGACGAGCTCTGGAGCGGGGTCGCCGAGCTGGAGGTCGCCCCGGAGGTGGTCAACGAGTTCTACGCCGCCGGCGCGGTCGCCTGCCCGGCGGAGATCGAGGTGCCGCCGCCCAACGCCTTCGCGGTGCTCCGGGACCGGGAGAACCCGCAGCACTCCGCGGTGGGCAAGTACAGCGCGGCCCGCGGCGCCTTCCTCCAGCTCATCAAGACGCCCAAGGAGGGGGTCTGGGGGATCCGGCCGCGGAACAAGGAGCAGTCCTTCGCGCTCGACCTGCTCCTCAACGACGAGATCCGGCTGGTGACGATCGTCGGCAAGGCGGGCACCGGCAAGACGCTGCTCGCCATCGCCGCCGGCCTCCAGAAGACGATGGAGGAGTCGGTCTACCAGAAGCTGCTCGTCTCCCGGCCGATCTTCCCGCTGGGGCGGGACATCGGGTACCTGCCCGGGTCGGTCGAGGAGAAGCTCAACCCCTGGATGCAGCCGATCTTCGACAACGTGGAGTACCTCATGAACCTGTCGCGCTCCGAGAAGAAGGCCGGGCGCGGCTGGCACGAGCTGATGGACCTGGGGATCCTGGAGATCGAGCCGCTCACCTACATCCGCGGGCGCTCGATCCCGAACCAGTTCATGATCGTCGACGAGGCGCAGAACCTGACCCCGCACGAGGTGAAGACGATCATCACCCGGGTCGGGGACGGGACCAAGATCGTCCTGACCGGCGATCCCTACCAGATCGACAACCCGTACGTGGATCAGACCAACAACGGCCTCATCCACGTGGTGAACAAGTTCCAGGACGAGCGGCTCGCCGGCCACGTCACCCTGTCGAAGGGGGAGCGCTCGGCGCTGGCGGAGCTCGCCGCGAACCTGCTGTGACCTTCGCCGCCGCGGCCGCTCAGGCCGCGGCGCGGGCGAGCTCGACCAGCTCGATCTGCTCCTCGGCCATCCCGAAGGTGACCTCCTCCCGCCACCCCTCGGCGTCGCCGCCGACCTGCAGCGGCATCGCCCGGTCGAAGCGGAGGGCCACCCGGTCGGCGTGGAAGTCGAGCAGCTTCTCGTGGGCGAAGTCCCCGGCCCAGATCCGGTGGAGGTTGAGGAGGATGGTCGTGGCGGGCAGGTCGGTCGCGACGCGGAGCTGCATCATGCCCGGCGCCCGGTCCGCGTAGGGGAAGGCCCGCAGGCCGAGGCCGTAGGTCGGGATGGTGCTGGCCGCCGCCACCAGGCAGGGGCCGGCGTGGAGCAGCTCCCCGCTGGGGATCGGCCGCCCGATCCTCCGCCCGGCGCCGTCGAGGCGCCAGGCCGGGCGCCCCGCGTTCACGATCTCGCAGTAGGGGGTCCGGCGGTCGAGCAGGCCGCGGGGGGCGGAGCGGAGGGCGACGGCCAGCCCGTATCCGGTGGCGCCCAGGCCGAGCCCGCTGAGCGGGGTGCCGGCGAGCCGGTCCCGGAGCCAGTTGTAGTCGTTGAGGATCGCGGCGTCGACGCCGACGCCGGCGAACGGCGTCCGCCTGCCCGCGCAGGTGACGAGGTCGAGCCGGCGCGTCGCCGGGGCCCGGGCGGCGACGAAGCGCGCGAGGTCCTCGGCGTGGCGGCGAGGGGTGGCCCCGGCCAGCTCGGCGACCGCGTTGCCGGTCCCGAGCGCGAGCACGCCGAAGCGGGGCGGACGGGCGGCGCGCCGCTCCGCGACCTCCAGGATCCGGTTGACCCAGGAGACGAAGGTCCCGTCGCCGCCGCCGGTGAAGACGGTCCCGTAGCGCCGGGCGACGACGAGGTCGGCGATGGCCGCGGCCTCCTCGTGGTCGCGGGAGAGGAAGACGTCGTCGGCGGGGACGATCGAGGCGAGGGCCTCCCGGACGCCGGGCGTCACCGCCTTCGCGCGGGCGTTCAGGAGGACGGCGACGTCGGCCCGGGGGAGGGTGCGACGGTGTGGGGCGATGTGCCCGGCTGTGGACGCGACCGACTGAAGCATTGAGCCCCCGTGGAGAGCATGGCGCGGATGCCTGTACCATGAGCAAGGCCGATGCCACGCCGCGTCGACGAAAAACGTCAATGAAACCGGTGATCCCTGGCGCGAGCGGTCGAACGCGGTACCGGGCGATGCGTGTAGCACCGGTGGCGGTTGCGTAGCCCGGTTTGCACCCCGCCGAGGGAGCGAGCGAATGCGCGGCGCGGTTTGACAGGTCGCGGCGGGGACTTAGGTTCGACTCAGACCAGGAGGGTCACGCGATCATGGGAAAGATCATCGGCATCGACCTCGGGACGACCAACTCGGTCGTCGCGGTGATGGACGGAAAGGATCCGGTCGTCATCGCCAACGAGGAGGGCTCGCGCATCACGCCGTCGGTGGTGGCGTACGCGAAGGACGGGGAGCGGCTCGTCGGGCAGGTCGCCAAGCGGCAGGCGATCACCAACCCCGAGAAGACGATCTACAGCATCAAGCGGTTCATGGGGCGCCGGGCGGGCGAGGTCGGCGAGGAGACGAAGCGGGTCCCCTACAAGGTGGTGGAGGGGCCGAACGGCGACGCGCGGATCGAGATCGACGGCAAGCAGTTCAGCCCGCCGGAGGTGAGCGCCCAGGTCCTGCTGAAGCTCAAGCGCGCCGCCGAGAACCACCTCGGCGAGAAGGTCACCGACGCGGTGATCACCGTCCCCGCCTACTTCAACGACTCGCAGCGGCAGGCGACCAAGGACGCGGGCGAGATCGCCGGCCTGAACGTGCGGCGGATCGTGAACGAGCCCACCGCGGCGGCGCTGGCCTACGGCCTCGACAAGAAGAAGAACGAGAAGATCGCGGTCTACGACTTCGGCGGCGGCACCTTCGACATCTCGATCCTCGAGGTGGGCGAGAACGTGGTCGAGGTCCTCGCCACCAACGGCGACACCCACCTCGGCGGCGACAACATCGACCAGCGGGTCATCGACTGGCTGATCGCGGAGTTCAAGCGCGAGTCGGGCATCGACGTCTCCCGGGACAAGATGGTGCTGCAGCGGCTGAAGGAGGCGGCGGAGAAGGCCAAGATCGAGCTCTCCTCGACCCTGGAGACCGAGATCAACCTCCCCTTCCTCACCGCCGATCAGACCGGTCCCAAGCACCTGGCGATCAAGCTCTCCCGCGCGCGGCTCGAGCAGCTCGTCGCCGACCTGGTCGAGCGCTCGATGGATCCGACCCGCAAGTGCCTCGCCGACGCCAAGCTCTCGCCGCAGCAGATCGACGAGATCGTCATGGTCGGCGGGCAGACGCGCATGCCGGCCATCCTCCAGGCGGTCGAGAAGTTCTTCGGCAAGGAGCCGAACCGCTCGGTGAACCCGGACGAGGTGGTGGCGGTGGGGGCGGCGGTGCAGGCCGGCGTCCTCTCGGGCGAGGTGAAGGACATCCTCCTGCTCGACGTCACCCCGCTCTCCCTCGGGGTCGAGACCCTCGGGGGCGTGATGACCCGCCTCATCGAGCGCAACACGACCATCCCGTGCAAGAAGTCGGAGACCTTCTCCACCGCGGCCGACAACCAGACCTCGGTCGAGATCCACGTGCTGCAGGGAGAGCGCGAGATGGCCCGGGACAACCGGCCGCTCGGCAAGTTCCACCTCGAGGGGCTCCCCCCGGCGCCCCGCGGCGTGCCCCAGGTGGAGGTGACCTTCGACATCGACGCCAACGGGATCCTGAACGTCTCGGCGCGCGACAAGGGGACGGGGAAGGAGACGAAGATCACCATCTCCCACAGCTCCGGCCTCGCGAAGGAGGAGGTGGAGCGGATGGTCTCGGACGCCACCGCGCACGAGGCCGAGGACAAGCAGCGCCGGGAGGAGATCGAGGCCCGCAACCGGGCCGAGAACCTCGCCTACCAGATGGAGAAGCTGCTCAAGGAGAACCGGGAGAAGCTCCAGGCGGCCACGGTGAAGGAGATCGAGGAGGCCGTCGCCAAGGTGCACGAGGTGCGCGAGAAGGGGAGCGCCGCCGACGTGAAGGCGGCCGCGGAGCGGCTCGAGCAGGCGAGCCACAAGGCGGCGGAGGAGCTCTACAAGGCGGCCGCGCCGGCCGAGGGGCCGGGCGCACCTCCCCCCGGCGCCCCGGGCGCCGGACCGACCGACGGCGAGGAGAAGAAGGGCGACGTCGTCGACGCGGAGTTCAAGCAGGTCTAGCCCCAGCCGGCCCCCGCCCGCCGCCGTGGCGCGGCGGGCGGGGGCGCCCCCGTGCACCTCACCGTCCTCTCCCGCTCCGCCAGCCTGCACACCTCCCGCCGGCTGATCGAGGCCGGGCGCGCGCAGGGCCACCGCGTCCGGGTGATCGACCCGCTCGAGGTGGGGATGGGGCTCGGCGGCGAGGCGCCGGCGGTCTACTGGCGGCGGCGCGCGTTCCCCCGGACCGACGCGGTGCTCCCCCGCTTCGGTCACGCCACCCAGCGGTACGGGCTATCGGTCCTCAAGCAGCTCGAGCTCCTGGGGATCCCAGCGCTCAACGGCGCCGCCGCCCTCGCCGCCAGCCGGGACAAGATGCGGAGCCTCCAGCTCCTCGCGGCGGCCGGGCTCCCGGTGCCGCGGACGGTGATGGCGAGCGATCCGGCGAACCTGCGCGAGATGGCCCGCCTCGTGGGCGGGGTGCCGGTGCTGGTCAAGCTCCTCGCCGCCGACGGGAAGAGCGGGGTGATGGTGTGCGAGAGCCTCCAGTCGCTCGAGGCGGCGCTCGAGGCGATCCTGGGGCTCGGCGAGGACATCGTGGTGCAGCAGTACCTCCGCGGCGCGCGCGGGAGGGACCTCCGCGTCCTCGTGGTGGGCGGCAGGGTGGCGGCCGCCCTCCGCCGCCGCCCTGCCCGGGGGCGCTTCTCGCGGACCCTGCGCCGGGGCGCGAGCTTCGAGGCGGCCGAGGTGCCGGCGCGCCACGTCGAGATCGCCGCCGAGGCCGCCCGGGTCTTCGGGCTCGAGGTCGCCGCGGTGGACATGCTCGACCTGAAGGGCGGGCCGCTGGTGTTCGAGGTGAACGGCACGCCGTCGATCCGGGAGGCCGAGAGCGCCTGCGGCGTCGACGTGGCCGCCCTGATGGTGGCCCGCGCCGCGGAGCTCGCGCGCGCCTGAATCCGTGGTCGCGCCCGGCCGTCCCTGGTATGGGAGTCGGCCAGCCCCGGGGTCACCGCCATGCGCCTCTCGATCTCTCCCCTCCTCGCCCTCGCCCTCGCGACGCCGGCCCTCCTCCTCGGCGCGGGCGCCGCGGCCGCCGAGGCGCCCTCCGCCGGGTCGAGCTACCGGCTCGTCGCCACCGCGACCCCGGCGGCGCTGGCGCAGGGAGGATCGGGGAAGATCGTCCTCGCGGTCGAGCCGGTCGGGCAGGCGCACGTCGACCCGCGCGCGCCGGTGAAGGTCGAGCTGGAGAGCTCGCCCGGCCTCGCGCTCCCCCGGCGGCGGCTGGCGCGGGGCGACGCCGCGGGCGGCGCGCCGGGGGGGATCCGCTTCGAGGTCCCGTTCCAGGCGGTGGCGCGCGGGCCGCAGGAGGTGCGGGCCCGCCTCGACTTCTTCGTCTGCACCGCCGACCTGTGCCTCAAGCAGCGCCGCGACGCGGCCCTCCGGGTCGAGGTGAGATGACCGCGGGGCGTCCGGAAGGCCAGCGCGTCGTCTACGGAGTCAACCCGGTCCGGGAGCTCCTCGGCGACGGCGCGGCGAGGGTCGAGGAGCTCTGGCTCGCCGACGGGCTCCGCGCCGCGACCGTGGCGGAGTTCGCGCGCCTGGCCGCCGAGCGGCGCACGCGCCTCCGGCGCGCCCCCCGCGGGCGCCTCGACCAGCTCGCCGGCGGCGACGGCCACCAGGGGGTCGTCGCGGTGGTCGCGGGCGCCTTCGGCTACGTCGGCGTGGAGGAGATCCTGGCCGCGGCGGAGGCGAGCGGGGCGCCGCCGCTCCTCGTCCTGCTCGACGGCGTCGAGGATCCGCAGCACCTCGGCGCCATCGCCCGATCGGCGGTGGCCCTGGGGGCGCACGGCCTGGTGATCCCCCGGGACCGGGCGGCCGGCGTGACCCCCGCGGCGATCAAGGCCTCCGCGGGCGTCATCGGGCGGTGCCGGGTCGCGCGGGTCACCAACCTGTCGAGGACGATCGAGGAGCTGAAGGAGCGGGGGGTCTGGTCGGTCGCGCTCGCCGCCGACGGGGACCGCGACCTCGCGGCGCTGGACCTCCGGGGGCCGACCGCCCTCGTCCTGGGAGGGGAGGGGGACGGGGTCCGGCCGCTCGTCCGGCGGACCTGCGACCACGCCTGCCGGATCCCGATGGCGGCGGGGGTCGAGAGCCTGAGCGTCTCGGCGGCGGGCGCCGTGGCCCTCTACGAGGCGGCGCGGCAGCGCGGCGGGGGCGGGGGCGAAACGGTCGTCGATCTCCGCCCTTGACACGGGCCTGGCCATCGTCTACAAGACGCGGCTCCACGCTTCGTGGGTGGCGCCCGGGCCTCGAGCGGGTCCGGCGGGTTGTTCCAGGAAGTCCGAAGAGTTCAGGCTGGCGTAGCTCAGTCGGCAGAGCAGCTGCCTTGTAAGCAGCAGGTCGCGGGTTCGACTCCCACCGCCAGCTCCAGGTCGTGGGAACACGTCGTCGAGCGAGAGACATCCGGAGGGGTTCCCGAGCGGCCAAAGGGAGCAGACTGTAAATCTGCCGGCACACGCCTTCGGTGGTTCGAATCCACCCCCCTCCACACCAGCGCTGCCCGCTGGAGAGCAGGCCCGCAGGGCCAGGACGGCAGGAGACTTGCGGGAATAGCTCAGCTGGTAGAGCGTCAGCCTTCCAAGCTGAATGTCGCGGGTTCGAATCCCGTTTCCCGCTCCAGTGAGGTCGCATCGAACGGTTCGGTAGCAGGCCCTCGTAGCTCAGTCGGTAGAGCGCGTCCTTGGTAAGGACGAGGTCTCCAGTTCAATCCTGGACGAGGGCTCCAGTTCTTCAGCGAAACGCGCCGCGGCGGGATCGGACCCGAGGCGCCGTCACCGGGAGCAGACCATGGCCAAGGAGAAGTTCGAGCGAAGCAAGCCGCACGTGAACGTGGGGACGATCGGGCACGTGGATCACGGCAAGACGACGCTGACGGCGGCGATCACGAAGGTGCTGGCGTCGAAGGGCA
>JAJXSQ010000047.1 GCA_021784495.1 Myxococcales bacterium
GGGCCGGGCGCAGGCGCCGCCGTCCGCGGCGCCGGCGGGCGGGACGCAGGCGGGGCCGGCGGCGGGGAGGGCCGCGAGGGAGAGGGCGAGGGAGAGCAGGGCGACCATGGGAGCTCCTAGCGGACCGCCGGGTTGGCGCGCATGACCGCGGCCTGCTGCGGGCTCAGCTCGCCGGTCGAGACGGTCTGGTCGAGCATGTAGAACATGAGGTCGGCGCCGCCGCCGCAGGGGCTCGCGGCCGGGCAGAGGTCGCCGCCTCCGGGGCAGGGGCTCGAGGCGCTCCCGGTGCACCAGCTCGCCTTCATGAGGGTCGGCGCGCCCTTCGGGCCGTTGCTGTTGCAGCTCTTCTGGTCCGCGCTGCCGGCCGCGGTGCACTGGGTGCAGCCGCAGATGGGCGTGTCGTCGAGCGTGTCGAACTGGTCTCCGGTCTCCTCGGTCGTGTGGTAGAGGCCGAGCCAGTGGCCGATCTCGTGGGCCGCGACGTAGGCGAGGACGTCGACGCCGCAGGTGGTGAGGGAGAACGAGGGGGACTGGCCGCAGGTGCTGGCGTAGTTGTACGGGTCGGTCGGGCTGAGGCTGGGGAGGCTGGCGCCGAGCGAGGCGACGGAGCCGCTGCTCACCGTCGCCGGGAGCGCCGAGGGGCCGGGGACGGCGCCGTCGAAGCCGAGCACCTGGAGGCTCTGGGTCGGCGACGCCTCGGTGATGGCGTCGACGAGGAAGAGGCGCGCCCCGTCGTCGGTGGTGTCGCCGTAGGTGTAGAGCTGCCGCTCGTCGCCGCACGGGCTCGGGTTGCTCGGGTCGAAGACGATGGTCGAGAACCGGTCGATGGCCGCCAGCGGGGCGTCGGCCCAGGTGACCCGCACGGCGATCCCGGCCGGGGCGTAGAGCGCCTGGAGGTCCTGGACGAAGCGCTGGAAGCGCGGATCGGTGCCGGCGGCGGCGGCGGTGTAGCTGCTCGAAACGAAGTAGATCGTCACGTCGAGCGTGCCGGTCGACGGGATCCCCCCGGTCGCCGCGGCCGGGCGCAGGAGCACCTGGAGGTCGTAGGCGCCGGCGGTGCCGCTGCCCGCCGGCACCGAGCAGCCGGATCCGGTCGCGCACTCGTAGGCGTAGTCGTTCACCAGGAAGGACCAGCTCCCGGCCGCCACGTTTCCGGCCGCGACCCCGGAGAGCGCGGCGGAGGTGTTGGGGACGGTGAAGGCGGCGGCGAAGCCGCGGGGGATCAGGTAGGCGGCCTGCGGCTTCGACCAGTCCGGGTAGCCGTAGGCGTCGTTCGGCGGCGAGGCGAAGTCGTCGTAGTAGGTCGAGCCGGAGGGGGTGGTCACCAGGTTCGGCACGACGCCGTTCTCGATGGCGTTGCTCCCCGACGGCACGATGCTGATCGGGGCGGTGAGGACGTTGCTCCCGGCGGAGATCGGCTCGACCTGGGCGAGGATCGAGAACCCGGCGGTCCCCGGCGGGACGTCGAAGTGGACGGTGTCGCCGACGGTGTGGATCCCGAGGTCGAGGGTGTTCCCGGCGTAGACCGACGCCTGGTGGAGCACCTCGCAGGTGGCGGCGGTGCAGCTGCCCGAGGTGGCGCCGGTCGGGTACTCGCACCAGTAGGGGACCCGGCAGTCGCTGCTCGCCTTGCAGTAGGCGCCGAGGCCGGCGGTGCCGCCGCCCCCCGAGCCGCCGGAGGAGCCGGAGGAGCCGCCGCAGCCGGCGGCGGCGAGGGCGGCGAGGCTGGCGAGGAGGAGGGGCGGGGCCGCGGTTCGGGCAAGCATCGGCCCGGAGCATCCTATGGGTCCTGGCGGCGCACAATCGGGCGGGCGGACCCGCTTCCGATCCCCCCCCGTTTCCGCTAGAACCCGACCCCCATGATCTCGGTCCAGGACGTCACCAAGGCCTTCGGCCCCAAGAAGCTCTTCGATGACGTGAACGTCGCCTTCTCGCCGGGCGCCCGCTACGGCCTCACCGGGCCGAACGGCGCCGGCAAGACCACCTTCATGAAGATCCTCGCCGGCGACGAGGAGCCCGACGCCGGCCAGGTGCAGCGCCCCCGGCGGCTCGGCATCCTCCGCCAGGACCACTTCCGGTACGAGGATCACCGGGTGATCGACGTGGTGCTGATGGGGAACGGCCCGCTCTGGAGCGCGATGGCGGAGAAGGAGCAGCTGCTCGCCCGCCCGGAGATGACCGACGCCGACGGGATGCGGCTCGCCGAGCTCGAGGGGGTGATCGGCGAGGAGGACGGCTACTCGGCGGAGGCGACGGCCGGCGAGCTCCTCTCCGGCCTCGGGGTGGACGCGGAGTTCCACGACCAGCCGATGCGCGCCCTGGCCGGCGGCTACAAGCTCCGGGTGCTCCTCGCCCAGGCGCTCTTCGGCAAGCCGCAGGCGCTCCTCCTCGACGAGCCGACGAACCACCTCGACCTCGAGTCGATCCGCTGGCTGGAGCGGTTCCTGCTGGCCTACGAGGGGGTGCTGGTCACCATCAGCCACGACCGGCACTTCCTCAACGCCATCTGCACCCACATCGCCGACATCGACTACGAGGCGATCATCCTCTACCCGGGCGGCTACGACGACATGGTCCGCCACAAGGGCCAGGTGCGCAGCCGGGTGGAGTCGGAGAACTCCGAGAAGAAGAAGAAGATCGCCCAGCTCCAGGACTTCGTCGCCCGCTTCCACGCCGGCACCCGGGCCTCGCAGGTGCAGAGCCGCATCCGGGCGATGCAGAAGCTGAAGCTCGACGAGATGAAGCGCTCGAACATCGCCGCGCCCTTCATCAAGTTCGAGCAGAAGGCGCCGAGCGGCAAGCAGACCCTCACCCTCGAGTCGATCGAGAAGCGGTACGGGGACGAGCGGGTCGTCCGGCCCTTCTCGGCGCTGGTCACCCGGGGCGAGAAGATCTGCGTCATCGGGAAGAACGGCGTGGGGAAGACGACCCTGGCCAAGATGATCGCCGGCGAGCTGAAGCCGGATCACGGCCACGTCCGCTGGGGCCACCAGGCCCAGGTCGGCTACCTGCCGCAGGACCAGGCGGGGGTGGTCCGGCCGGGGACGACCGCCTTCGGGTGGCTCCGCGAGCTCGAGGACAAGCTCACCAACGAGGAGATCTCCGGCCTCCTCGGGCGCATGCTCTTCTCCGGCGAGGAGCGGATGAAGCCGACCGCGACCCTCTCCGGCGGCGAGACGGTCCGGCTCCTCCTCGCCAAGCTCATGCTCTTCAAGGACAACGTCCTGGTCCTCGACGAGCCGACGAACCACCTCGACCTCCAGTCGATCGCCGCGCTCTCCGAGGGGCTCCAGCGGTACGAGGGGACGGTGATCCTCGTCACCCACGACCAGGAGCTGATCCGCGAGGTGGGGAGCCGCGTCTGGTCGCTCCACCCGGGCGAGCAGGTGCTCGACTTCCCGGGGACCTTCGACGAGTTCCTGGAGAAGCACCCGGATCTGGCCGAGGCGCACCGCTAGGGCGCGGGCGCGCCTGCCGGGAAGAGCAGGCGCACGATCTTCGGCCGGATCCCGGCCGCCGCGCACAGCCCGAGGAGCCGGTCCTCCGCGGCGCGATCGGAGGCGCGCACCTTGCGCCCGAGGATCAGCTCGTTCTTGAGCGAGTGCTCCCAGCCGGCCAGCTCGGTGACGGTGACCGCGTAGCCGGAGGCCCGGAGCGCCAGGGCGCGGACGACGTTGGTGAGGTGGGAGCCGAACTCGCGCCGGTGCCAGGGGTGCTCGAAGAGCGGCGCCAGGAGGGGCGCGGGGGCGGCCGCCTCGCCGAGCTGGCGCGCGACCTCCGCCTGGCAGCAGGGGACGACGGCGACGTGGTCGGCGCCGTGGCGGACGGCGAGGGCGAGCGCGTCGTCGGTGGCCGTGTCGCAGGCGTGGAGCGCGGTGACGAGGTGGACCCGGGCCGGCGGGGCGGCGGCGTCGATCGCCGCCCGCTCGAAGCGCATCCGGTCGGCCCCGAGCCGGGCGGCCAGCGCCTCCGCCGCCGCCACCAGCTCCGGCCGCGCCTCGACCGCGTGGAGCGACCCCTTCCCCGCGGGGCGCAGGAAGAGCTCGTGGAGCACGAAGCCGAGGTAGCTCTTGCCGGCGCCGCAGTCGACGAGCACCGGGTCGCCGAAGCGGGCGAGGACGTCCTCGATCGCCGGCGCCAGCAGCCGGACGAGGTGGTTCACCTGCTTCAGCTTGCGGAGGGAGTCGGCGTTGAGGGCGCCGTCGCGGGTGAGGATGTGGAGCGCCTTCAGGAGCTCGGGCGACTGGCCGGGGAGGAGCTCCCGCGCCACCGCCGCGCCCCGCCTGCTCGATCGTCCGGTCACCGGACCGAGTCTACCCCGGCGCCCGGGCGGGCCGCACCGCCGCCCCGGGCCGGCGCGCCGCCGGGCTGGCGGACAGGGGCGCCGCGGTGGGATAAGACGTGCCTCGCGGGGACCGACCCCCCGCCGGAGAGGGTGAGCGATGGGACGGATCTTCGAGACGCGCAAGGCGACCATGTTCGCCCGCTGGAACAAGATGGCGAAGGTCTTCACCCGGATCGCCAAGGACATCGCGATCGCGGTGAAGGCGGGCGGCCCGAGCCCGGACGGGAACCCGGCCCTGCGGCGGGCGCTCCAGAACGCCCGCGGCGCCAACATGCCGAAGGACAAGGTCGAGGCGGCGATCAAGCGCGCCAGCGGCCAGGACCAGCAGGCCTACGAGGTCGTGATCTACGAGGGGTACGGCCCCCACGGCGTGCCGGTGGTGGTCGAGACCGCGACCGACAACGTCGTCCGCACGGTCGCCAACGTCCGGGTCGCCTTCAAGAACCACGGCGGCAACATGGGGACGGCCGGGAGCGTCGCCTTCCAGTTCCAGAAGATGGGCGTCTTCCGGCTCCCGCCGGAGGGGCTCGACCTCGACGCGCTCGAGCTCGACCTGATCGACCACGGCCTCGAGGAGCTGGGCGAGGGGACGGGCGAGAAGGGCGAGCGGCAGGTGGTGATCCGCTGCGCCTTCCAGGACTTCGGCCGGCTCCAGGCGGCCATCGAGGCGCGCGGCCTCCACGTCCTCTCGGCCGAGTCGGAGTTCGTGCCGCAGACCCCGGTCACCTTGCCGGAGGAGCAGGCGCACGAGGTGCTCGAGCTGGTCGACTCCCTCGAGCAGGACGAGGACGTCCAGCGCGTCTTCCACGCGCTCGGGTGAGCGTCGGGGGCCCGCCCGGCGCGGGCCCCCGGAGCCTCCCCGGCTAGGGGACGCAGTCGGCCGGGCTGGTCTTCCCGACCCCGAGGAACTGGGAGACGTTGCTCCAGGTGACGAGCGCCGGGGCTCCCGCCGTGCTCGTCGGGCCGCTGGCGATCGCGAAGTGGGTCCCGGTCAGGTTCGCGCAGGTGGTCGCCGGCACGGTCCAGCGCTCGATCTCGGTGTTGTCGACCAGGACGCGGTAGTGGCAGGTCGAGCCCGCCCCCTCGATCCGGAGGTCGTGCCACCCGCCGACGAGCGGCGCCGGGATCGGGTTGATCGTCGCCGTCGGCGCGATCGCGGTCGCCGGGCAGGTGCTCTGGTCGTACAGGGCGACGGTCGGCGCGCCGTTGCTCCGCGGGAAGTCGAGCTCCACCCGGAGCCCCCCGGTGGCGATCGGGCAGAGCGCCGTGACCGCGCTCCCGTCCGCCGGGGCCGGGCTCTGCTCGGTGGTCTGGACGACGATCGACGCGCTGTCGTCGTAGGCCAGCCCCGCCGGGACGAAGAGCTGCGCGTCGATCGCGAAGATGCTGCTGGTGGTCAGCGGGGAGGTGGAGAGGTCGAAGCCGTGCGTGAGGAAGGCGAGGTTCAGGTCGGCCTCCTGGACGAGGCCCGACACCACGCCGCCGCCGGGCTGGCCGATGAGCTGCGCCGCGGCCGCCGGCAGGCCGTCGCTCACGTAGGCGACGTAGGGCGCGAGCGTCGTGAAGGGGTAGGCGGGCCAGGGGGTGAGGAAGGGCGCGACGGGGGGGCTCACCGGCGCCACCGGCGGGCTCCAGGTGCAGTTCGCCAGGCAGGTCCCCGAGGAGCAGGTCTGGCCCGGCAGGCAGGTCGTGCCGGCGCTCGTCCCGGTGCAGTAGCCGGACGCCCCGCAGAAGGTCTGGCTGGTGAGCGGGTTGACGCAGGAGCCGGCGCAGTAGACGAGCGACGTCTGGCCCGGCTGCGGAGGGGCGCAGAGCGGGTAGCAGGCGCCGTCGTAGCAGGTGGCGCTCGGGCCGCACGCCGTGCCGCTCGTCGCCGGGGTCGCGGTCGACGAGCAGGTCCCCGAGGCGCCGCAGTAGGTCGGGTCGGTCCGGGGGTCGACGCAGGTGCCGTTGCAGTTCACCAGCCCCGGCTTGCAGTAGAGCGTGCACTGGCCGGCGGTGCAGGCGAAGCCGGGCGCGCAGGCGACGCCGCAGGCGCTGCAGTTGGCCGCGTCGGTGAGCATGTCGACGCAGGTCCCGGAGCAGTTGGTGAGCCCGGCCTGACAGGAGAGGAGGCAGCCGCCCCCGGAGCAGACGTTGCCCGAGGCGCAGACCAGGCCGCTCGTCGGCGGGCTCACCGCCGAGGAGCAGGTGCCGGAGGCGCCGCAGTAGGCCGGGTCGGTGAGGGGATTCACGCAGGTGCCGTTGCAGTCGACGAGGCCGGCCTGGCAGGAGAGGGCGCAGGTGCCGTTCGAGCAGACCTCGCCGGCGGGACAGGTCGCCCCGGCGGTGGAGGGGGTGGCCGTCGCCGAGCAGGCGCCGGAGGCGCCGCAGTAGGTCGGGTCCCGGGTCGGGTCGATGCACTTGCCGTTGCAGTTCACCAGGCCGGCCTGGCAGGAGAGGGCGCAGGTGCCGGCGGAGCAGACCTCGCCGGAGGGGCAGGGGGTCCCGGCGGTGGCGGCGGTGCAGCCACCCGAGGCGCCGCAGTGGATGGGATCGGTCATCGGGTCGACGCACTGTCCGTTGCAGTCGACCTCGCCGGCCTGGCAGGAGAGGGCGCAGGTGCCGGCGGAGCAGACCTCGCCGGAGGGGCAGGCGGTCCCGGCGGTGGAGGGGGTGGCCGTCGCCGAGCAGGCGCCGGAGGCGCCGCAGTAGCCCCGGTCGGTCAACGGGTCGACGCAGGTGCCGTTGCAGTTCACCAGGCCGGCCTGGCAGGAGAGGGCGCAGGCGCCGCCGGCGCAGACCGTCCCCGAGGGGCAGGCGGTCCCGGCGGTCGCGCCGGAGCAGTTGGACGACGCGCCGCAGAAGTTCGGGTCGGTCTTCGGGTCGACGCAGGTGCCGGCGCAGTCGACGAGCCCGGCCTGGCAGGAGAGGGCGCAGGCGCCGCCCGCGCAGACGAACCCGGGCAGGCAGGCGGTGCCGACCGAGGCGCCCGTGCAGCTGCCGGAGGCGCCGCAGTAGGTCGGATCGAGGGCCGGGTCGGTGCACCTGCCGTTGCAGTTCACCAGGCCGGCCTGGCAGGAGAGGGCGCAGGCGCCGTTCGAGCAGACCTCGCCCGCCGGGCAGGCCGCGCCGGCGGTGGTGCCCCGGCAGGCGCCGGAGGCGCCGCAGTAGTTCGGATCGGTCAGCGGATCGACGCACATCCCGTTGCAGGCGACGGTGCCGGGCTGGCAGCTGGCCACGCAGCTCCCCGCGACGCAGGCGTTCCCCGCCGGGCAGGCGTTGCCGCAGACGCCGCAGTTCTGGTTGTCCGAGCGCAGGTTGGTGCAGGCGCCGTAGCAGACCGTGGGGGTCGGGCCGATGCAGTCGGGCTTGGGGGTCGAGCTGCAGGCGGCGAGCGCGGCGAGCGCGATGGCGCTGAGGCGCGCGGCGGATCCACGGTCCATGGTGTCCCCTCCGGAGGTGAGGGGGCCGCGTGCGCGCGATCCCCCTCGCCGCGGAGCATAGTACGCCGGCGGGTGGGGACGTGACCGATCGCCGGCGCCGGGGCGCCGCGCGCCAGCCGCCGCCCGTCACCTCCGGGTGAACCGCCTGGGGTCGACCGGACCCCTCGGCGGGCCGCGCCTCCCGCCTTCGGGGCGCCGGGGCCGCTACCGCCCGCCGGTCGCCCGGCAGGCGTCGCGCGCCGCCTTCACCTCGTCGAAGAAGGCGGCCGGCACCACCCCGCCGCGGACGATCGGCCAGCTCCGCTCCATCGCCGCGCGCCAGGGGGCCGGATCGACCGGCACCACCGTGAGCCCCTGGCGCTTCATGGCGGCGACCGCGTCGACGTTGAGCCGCCGCACCTCGACGTCGACCTTCCGCCCCAGCTCGACGGCGATGGCGGCCAGCTTCGCCCGGATCGCCGGATCGATCCGCTCCCAGGCGTCGCGCCGGACGATGGTCGCCCCCAGGATCCAGCCCCAGGGCAGGTCCATCATGTGGTTCGCCTTCTCGAAGAGGCGGGCGGTGAGGACGTAGAGCGGCACGTTGGTGATGCAGTCGATCATCCCGGTCTGGAGCGAGGGGACGATGTCGGTCGAGGAGAGGACCACCGGGCTGAAGCCGGCGGCCCGCCAGGCGTCGACGCTCTTCGGATCGCCCTCCCAGGCGAAGACCCGGGCGTTCTTCATCTCGGCCGGCGTGCGATAGCCGGCGTCGCAGAAGAGCGACATGGCGCCGATCCGGCTCCACTGGAGGACCACGAACCCGCGGGCCAGCAGGTCGGCCTCGAGGTGCGCCCGCACCCGGGCGAAGGCGCACTCCATCTCCGCCTCGCTCCCGAAGAGCATCGGCACCGAGAGGGTCTGCGGGTCGGGGAGGACGTCGTGCATGCCGACGTTCGAGATCGCCGCCGCCTGGAGCTGGCCGATCTCCATCTTGCGGACCATCTCCCCCTCGCTCCCCTGCGCGCCGCCCGGGTAGACGCGGAGCTTCACCTGCCCGCCCGAGGCCTCCTCCCAGCGCTTCCCCATCTCCTTCAGGATCTCGTGCCAGGTCGAGCCGGCCGGGGCGAGGGTGCCCAGCTTGACGATCACCTGGGCGCGCGCCGGGAGGGCGGTGGCCGCGAGCAGGGCGGCGAGGAGGAGCTTGGTCACGGGGATCTCCTTCGCGAGGCGGATCAGAGGAACAGGTCGTCGACGTGGTCGAGGAGGAGCCGCGCCCGGCGCCGGGCGAGCACGTTCGCGAGCCGGTAGCGCGCCGGCTGCTCGGGATCGGCGGCCAGCACCTCGCCGAGGGTGGCCACGAAGGCGGCGCGGTCCTGGGCCTGGACGAGCACCCCCTCGGCCCAGGCGACCTTCGGCCCGAGCTTCTCGCCGCGCGAGAGGGCCAGCGCCCGGTCGAGGTGCGGTCGGACCTTCGCCGGCCCGCCCCCGCCGGCCGCGCCGCGGCCGCCGAGGTAGGCGATGAAGAACTCGTGGATCGCCCCGTCGCCCCACGCCTCGTCGAGGGCGAGCGCCCGCTCCATCATCGCCACCGGGACCGGGAGCTCGGCGACCAGCTCCATGTCCCCCTTGGCGCTGGAGATGGCGAGCGCCCAGGCCGACGCGGTCCAGTAGAGGGCCGGGACGTCCTCCCGCGTGGCCACCGCGAGGAGCGCCGGCAGCGCCCGGGAGTCGGTCGCGGCGGCGAGCCGGCCGCCCAGGCCGCCCCGTCGCTCGTCGAGCGCCCGCAGCCCGTAGCCGCGCGCGCGCAGGAAGAGCCGCCGGGCCCGGGTCCGGAGCCTGGCCGCCTCCTCGAGCCGGCCGCCGAGGTCGGCCGCGTCGGCGTCGGCGGCGACGAAGGCGTAGCCGTACTGGGTGAAGCCGGCGGCGAGCGACTCGAGGAGCCTCTCGTCGCGCGGCTGGGAGGCGAGCAGCCCCTCCATCGTCTTCAGCCCGAAGGGGACCGCCTGGCGCACCAGCTCCGGGTCGTCGTCGCTGGCGTAGACGTCGCCGCCGGAGGAGAGGGCGCCGGCCGCGACCCGCGCGGCGATGCCCGAGCAGCCGAGGGTGGGCGCGAGGAGCGACGCGGCGAGGAGCGGGAGGAGGGGACGCACCGGGGACCTGGCGGCCAGGGTTCGTGGTACTCATACGGCGCCCCTCGACGAGG
>JAJXSQ010000048.1 GCA_021784495.1 Myxococcales bacterium
GCCACCGACGCCGAGCTGCACGCCCGCCTGGCCGCCAGGGGGCGCGCCCGCGCCGAGTCGCTCGGCTGGGCGCGGGTCGCCGCCCACGTCGCCCGCATCTACGCCTTCGCCGGCGCCGCCGCCGCGCGCCGCCACGGGAGCCCGCCGTGATCGAGAGCCCCTCGCCCGCCGCCCCGCCGCGCCTCCCGCCGCTGCGCGACGACCGCTGGTACTACCGCCCCTACCTCGCCTGGGCCGAGGCGATGTGGCGCTACCACCGGGTCGAGACCACCGGCGCCCCATACGACGGCCAGTGCATCTACGTGGCCCTCCACGGCGCCGGCTACCTGGTGACCGACCTGGTGCTCGCCGGCTACTGGGTCGCCTGGCGCGACTTCGCGCGCCGGCGCGGGCCCCGCCGACCCATGCGGATCGTCGCGGCGCGCAGCCGCATCGAGCGCTTCCTCCCCGGCCTGCCGGCGATGAAGGTGATCACCGGGATCGTCGACCCGTCGGAGGAGAGCTGCCTGGCGGCGCTCGGCTCCGGCGAGTCGCTGCTTCTCACCCCGGGGGGCAGCCGCGAGGCCCAGCCGTCGCGGGACTTCTACCGGCTCCGCTGGAGCGGCCGGTCCGGCTTCGTCCGGCTCGCGCTCCGGACCGGGGTGCCGATCGTCCCGCTCGCGGTCGTCGGCGGGGCCGAGGCCTTCCCCGGCCGCCGCTGGGGCAAGCTCTCCTTCTGGTCGCCGCTGCCGCTCCCGGCGCGGCTCCGGATGGCGGTGGGCGAGCCGATCCCGGTGGCCGCCCGGCCGGACCGGGCCCGCGACCCCGAGGTGGTCGGGCCGCTCCACGCGCTCGCCTGGGAGCGGACCCAGGCGCTCATCGACCGGCTGCGGGCCGGCGGGGCCGACCGGCCCCGGGCCGGGGAGGGCGGGTGAGGCCGCTGCGCGTCGCCAGCGACTGGCACCTCGGCCCGCGGGCCCCGGCGCGCCACGGCGCGCTCGCGCTCGACTTCCTCCGGCGGGCGGCCGACGAGGGGGCGGAGGTGATCCTGAACGGCGACGTCTGGGAGGAGCTCTTCGCCGGCCCGGGCGCCGGCCCCCGCGCCTTCCCGGAGGTGGCCGCCGCCGCCGCCGCCCTCGCCGCGGCCGGGCGGCTCCGCTGGACCCGGGGGAACCACGATCCCGACGCCGGGGTCCGGCGGATCGAGCTCGACTGGCCCGGGGTGGGGCGGGTGCTGGTCGCCCACGGCGACGGCGCCGATCCGGTGAGCGCCTCGGCGATCGGCCGGCTCGGCGACGCCGTCTCCCGCCGCTTCGGGCGGCTCGGCGTCGTCCACGGCGCCGCCTGGCTCGCCGAGCGGAGCGTGCGGCTCGTCGCCGAGGAGCGGATGATCGCGATCTTCCGGGAGCGCTGCGAGCGGCTGGTCGACGAGGGCGGCTTCGCGCTCGGCGTCTTCGGCCACGTCCACCGGGCCCACCTCGCCCCGGGCGACCGGTACGCGAACGCCGGCTTCCTCCACGGCGAGCGGCTCGAGTACCTGGAGCTCTCCCCGGGCGGCGCGCGGCTCGCGGCGCTCGGCCCCGCCGGGCCGCTGCCGGCCGCGCCGGCGAGCGGGCCGGGAGGTGGGGCGTGACCCTCGCGCGCCGCTGGGTCCGGTTCGCCGATCGCCACCGCCGCGCGGTCCTCGCGCTCGCCGCGGCCGCCGCGCTGCTCGGGCTCTGGGGGACGGTCCGGCTCTACGCCGACCTGCGCCCGGACCTCGCCGAGCTCCTCCCGGCGCGGAGCCGGAGCGCCCGCGACCTCGACGTCGTCTCGAAGCGGGTCGGCGGCTTCGCCGAGGCGAGCATCGTCCTCTCCGGCGCCGACCAGGTGACGCTCGAGCTCTTCGCCGACGACCTGGCCGACCGGCTCGCCCGGGCGCCGCCGGGGCTGGTCCGCTGGGTCGAGTACCGGACCGACGAGGTGGCCGACTTCTTCCGGCCGCGCCTCCTCCTCTTCCCCCCGCGGGCCGAGCTCGCCCTGCTGCGCGACCGGCTCGCCGCCCGCGTCGCCTGGGAGCGCGCCAGCCGCGCCGGCCGGGCGCTCGGTCCGGCGCCGGAGATCGAGCCGCTCCTCGACGGGCTCGCCGGCGGGCAGGCGTCGCTCCTCGGCCGCTTCCCCGACGGCTACGTGGTCGGGCCGGTCCCGGGGCCGCGGCCGGGCACGACCATCACCGCGCTCGCCATGCTGGTCCGGATGGCCGGCCCCCCGGACGACTACGCCAACGTCGTCCGGCTCGACCGGTTCATCAAGGGCTCGATCGCCGCCCTCGATCCGGCCCGGTACGCGCCCGGCCTCCGGGTCGCCCAGGGGGGCTACGTCGCCTCGAACATCCTCGAGCACGACGCCCTGGCCGAGGACCTGATCTGGGCGACGGTCCTGGTGCTCCTGGCCGTCGGCGGCGCCATCTGGGTCTACAACCGGAGCTGGCGGTCGGTCCCGGCGATCGGGATCCCGCTCCTGGCCGGGACCTTCGTCACCTTCGGCCTCGCCGAGCTCCTGGTCGGCCACCTCAACTCCAACACCGCCTTCCTCGGCTCGATCGTCGTCGGCAACGGGATCAACGTCGGCCTGGTCCTCTTCGCCCGGTACCTCGAGGAGCGGCGGCGGGGGCAGGCGCCGCTCCCGGCGATGGAGACCGCCGTCGAGACCACCTGGCTGGCCACCGCCACCGCGGCGGCGGCGGCCGGGATCTCCTACGGGTCGCTCCTCTCGACCGACTTCCGGGGCTTCAACCAGTTCGGCCTCATCGGCGGGATCGGGATGTCCCTCGCCTGGGTCTCGGCCTACGCGATCGGCCCCTCCCTCGCCCTCGCCTGGGAGCGGCGGACGCCGCTCGTCGCCCCGGGGGAGCGCCCCGACCGCGCCGTCTTCACCCGCGCGCTGTCGGCGCTGGTGGTCCGCCGGCCCCGCCTCACCGCCGTCGCCGCCCTCGCCGCGACCGCCCTGGCGCTCGTCTCGGTCGCCCGCTTCGCCCGCGACCCGATCGAGAACGACTTCCGCAAGCTGCGCAACGGCGCGGCGCTGCGCGCCGGCGGCCCGGCCTGGTGGGACGAGCGGGTCGACGTGCTCTTCGGCCAGCACCTCACCCCGACCGTCCTGCTGGGGCGCGACGAGGCCGAGGCGCGGGCCATCGGCGAGGCGATCGAGGCCCACCGCCGCGCCACGCCGGGCACGACCATCGGCTCGGTCCTCTCGGTGGCCGGCTTCGTCCCCGAGCACCAGGCGGAGAAGCTGCCCATCATCCGGCAGATCGCGGCGCTCGCCACCCGCGAGAACCTCTCCTTCCTCCCGCCCGACCGGCAGCTCGCCATCCGCGCCGTCCTGCCGCCGCGCGACCTGCGCCCCTTCGGCGCCGCCGACCTCCCCGCGCCCATCCGGCGGCAGCTCACCGAGGTGGACGGCCGGATCGGGACCCCGGTCCTCGTCTACCCGGCCGCGTCGATGGACGTCTGGAGCGGCGTCGACGTGATCGCCTACGCCGACGAGCTCCGCGCCATCCCCCTGCCGCGCCCCGGGATCCCGATGGCCAGCTCGATGCTCGTCTTCGCCGACGTCCTGCGCGCCATCGAGACCGACGGGCCGCGGGCGACGCTCCTCTCGCTCGGCGGCGTGGTCCTCCTCGTGCTCGGGGCCTTCGGGCTCGGGCGGCGGAGCGTCCGCTCGCTCAAGGACGCCGGCTGGGTCCTGGCCGCGCTCGGGATCGGCGTCGTCTGGTTCCTGGGGCTGGCCGGGGTGGCCGGGCTGAAGCTCAACATGCTCGACTTCATCGCGCTGCCGATCACCTTCGGGATCGGCGTCGACTACGCGGTGAACGTCTTCCAGCGCCGGCGGCTCGACCACGCCCGGTCGATCGCCGACTGCGTCCGGACCACCGGCGGCGCGGTGGCCCTCTGCTCGCTCACCACCGTCATCGGCTACTCGTCGCTCCTGGTGGCGAGCAACCAGGCGCTCACCTCCTTCGGGCTCCTCGCCGACCTCGGCGAGGTCGCCTGCCTCGCCGCGGCGCTCCTGGCGCTGCCGGCCCTCCTCCGCTGGCGCGAGCTGGTGCGGGAGCGCGCGGCGGCCGGGGTGAGCGACCTGCCCGGCGGGCCGGCCTGACGGCGCCGGGGCGGCGGGCGGCTCAGGGACCCGGCTCGACCGGTGCGGCGGCGGCGGCGGCGCGGACCCTCCGCCGCCAGCGCCAGGCGACCAGCGCCGCGATCGCCAGCGCGGCGCCGGCCGCCCAGGGCCAGAGCTCCCCGAGCGCCACGCGCCCGGAGAGCCGCTCGGCGCCGGCGCCGGCGCCGAACCCGATCCAGAAGAAGGCGGTGGACCAGGTGGCCGCGGCGACGAGGACCCCGAGCGCGAAGGTCGGGTGGGGGACGCGGAGGACGCCGGCGAGGACGGTGGTCAGCACCCGGAGCCCGGGGACGAGCCGGAGGAGGACGATCCCGGCGGCGCCGCGGCGGGAGAGGAGCGCCTCGAGCCGGCGCTCGCGGGCCTCGGTGAAGCCGAGGCGGCGGGCGACGCGGACGAGCAGCGGGCGGCCGGCGTGGCGGGCGACGAGGTAGAGGACGGTCGAGCCGAGCCCGGCCGCGGCCGTCGCCACCGCGGCGGTCGGCGCCCAGGCGGCGCCGCCCCGCTGCGCGAGGAAGCCCATGGCCAGGATGAAGAGGTCGCCCGGGACGGGGAGCGGGACCCCCGACTCCTCGACCAGGACGGCGGCGAAGAGGCCGGCGTAGTGCCAGCGGGCGAGGAAGTCGGCCGGGCTGCCGTGCATGGGGTGGGCATCTTACCCGCGCCGCCCGGCCCCGGTGAGGGGTCCCCGGCGGAGGCCGCCCGGCCGGCCCGCCCTCTGGTAAAGAGGGACCATGCGGATCGGGATCGTCGGATCGGGCGGCGTCGGCGGGCTGCTGGCCGGGCTCCTGGCGCGCGCCGGCGTGGAGGTCGCGCTCCTCTCCCGCGGCGAGGCGCTCCGGGCCATCCGGGCGGGCGGCCTCTCGGTCGCCACCCCCTCGGGAGACTTCACCGCGAGGCCGGCGGTCTGCGAGGAGGATCCGGCCGCGGTCGGCCCCTGCGACGCGGTTCTGGTCGCGGTGAAGGCCTGGCAGGTCCCCGAGGTGGCGCCGGGGCTCGCGCCGCTCCTGCGCGGCGGCGGGGTGGTGGTGCCTCTCCAGAACGGGGTCGAGGCGGCGGCCCGGCTGGCGGCCGCCCTCCCCCCGGCGCAGGTGGTGGGGGGGCTCTGCTTCATGTACGCGTGGGCCGAGGGGCCGGGCCGGATCCGCCACGCCGGCGCCCCGCCGCGCGTCACCTTCGGCGAGCTGCCCGGCGCGGCGCCGGGGCCGAGGCTCGCGGCGCTGGCGGCGGTGCTCGAGTCGGCCGGCGTCCGCGCCGAGCGGGTCGACGACGTCGCGGCGGCCACCTGGGAGAAGCTCCTCTTCATCGGCCCGCTCGGCGCCGTCGGCGCGGTCACCCGGGCTCCGGCCGGCGCCCTCCGGACCCAGCCGGAGACCCGCGCGCTCCTCGCCGGGCTCATGGCCGAGGTCGAGGCGGTGGCCCGCGCGCGCGGCGTCGGCCTCCCGGACGCGGTGGTGGCGCGGACGCTCGCCCGCGTCGATCACGTGCCGGCCGACGCGACCGCGTCGATGCAGCGGGATCTCGCGGCCGGGCGGCCGTCGGAGCTCGAGGACCAGGTCGGGGCGATCGCGCGGCTGGCCCGCGAGGCGGGCGTCGCGGCCCCGCTCCACGAGGCGCTCCTCGCGGCGCTCCTCCCGATGGAGCGGGCGGCGCGGGGCCGGATCCCGCGGTTCGAGCGGACCTGACGCCGCGCCGCCGCCCTCCCGCGCCCCCCGGCGAGCCGGGGGGGCCGCGCGCGGGCGAGGATCAGGGGGTGCAGTAGGACGGCGCGCAGGCGCCGCCGGTGCAGGTGCCGCTCTGGCACTGGGCGCCGGCCAGACACCCCGCGCCGTCGGCGAGGCGGTCGGCGCAGTGGCCGGTCGCGTCGCAGTAGTCGGTGGGGAGGCAGCCCGGGCTCGAGGAGGAGGAGCAGGCGGCGCCGGTCGCGAGCGGCGGGGTGCAGACGCCGGCGACGCACAGGAGCCCGTCGGCGCAGGGCGCGGACGTCACGCTGCAGGCGCCGCCGCGCGGGACGACCGGCTGGCAGGTGGCGGCGCTGCCCGCGCACACGAGCCCGGGGAGGCAGCGCTGGTGGGTCGCGCAGCTCGCGCCGTTCCCCTGGAGGGGCACGCAGGTCAGGGTGGAGGTGTCGCAGTAGAGCCCGCCCTGGCAGGGAAAGTCCCCCGGGCCGCAGGCGCCCCCGGTCGCCGACGGCGCGAAGGGGACGCAGGTCGTCGTGGCCGCGCTGCAGGTGAGCCCGGCGCCGCAGAAGGCCGAGGCGCAGCTCGCGCCCAGTCCGGCGCTGACGACGCAGCTCCCGGCGCAGGTCGAGGTGTTGGAGCACGAGCCGCCGGCGCACTCGGTGTCGCTGGTGCAGCTCCCTCCCGGCGTGACCTGGCCGACGAAAGTCTGGACGCACGACGCCGGCAAGGGGAGGGACTCCGCGTAGCAGCCCTCCCCCTGGAGCGCGGCGGCGCACGCGCTCGCCTGCGCCGGATCGAACCTGACCTTCCCGGCGGCGATGCGCGCCTCCATCGCGCTGGCCTCGTTCTGGAGACCCCATTCGATCGCCGGGGCCATGCTGGCGTCCACCTTGAAACAGCCGATCAACGTCGATTCCACGAGGGCGGTCTCGGTCGAGTAGAAGGCGGCCGGGGTCGAGGTGTTCATCCCGCCCCCCGAGCTGCCGCAGGCGGCGGCGCCGGCGGCGAGCGCGGAGAGGGTGAGGACGGCGGGCATCCTGCTGCGCTGCATGCGACCTCCCGGGTCGGCCGCCGCGGCCGGTGATGCGGTGGAGCCGCCCGCCGCGGCGGTGCGGAGGCGGGTGGGGGGACGATCGCTCATCGCGGGCGGCGATCGCTAGGGCGGGCAGATCGGCGAGGCGCAGAGGCCGCCGGTGCAGAGACTGCTCTGGCACTGCGCGTCGGCGGCGCAGGCGGCCCCGCCCGCCAGCCTGGCGACGCAGGTCGAGCTGGTCGCGTCGCAGGTGTACTCCTCGAGGCAGGGCAGGGTGGCGCTGCAGGCCGCGCCGGGGGCCGCGTAGGAGGTGGTGCAGACCCCCGAGGCGCAGCTCATGGCCGAGAGGAACGGGGCGCCGCAGGGCCCCTGGCTCGCGCCTCCGCAGGCGCCGCCCGCCGCGACGTAGGGCTGGCAGGTGCCGTCGGGCGCGCAGCCGAGTCCGAAGGCGCAGGCGATCCCGGAGCCGCAGGCGCCGCCGCGCGGCGTCGGCGCCACGCAGGTGCTCGCGGGACCGCAGTAGGTCCCCTGCGCGCAGTAGGTGCCGGTGGCCCCGCACGCGCCGCCCGCGGCGACCTCGGTCCTCGCCACGCAGACCGAGCCGGAGCCGCACGTCGTGCCGGGAGCGCACTCCGCGCCGGCGCACCCCTGGCCGGCGAGGGCGTAGGCGACGCAGACGCCGGCGGTGCAGCCGCTCGCGGGCGAGGCGTTCGCCGTGCAGTGGGCGCCCGGGACGCACTCCTCGGAGACGACGCAGGCGCCGCCCACCGGCGAGGCGCCGGTGAAGACCTGGGCGCAGGCCGGCGGCGGAGGGAGGGCGTCGAGCCAGCAACCCAGCGCCTGGGCTGCGGCGATGCAGGCGGCGCCGCTCGCCGCGTCGTAGGTCGCCTTGCCGGCGGTGACGATCGCCTGCAGCTGCGCCCCCTCGATCGCGCCGGAGATGGCGATCGACGGCTGCTGCCCCTGCCCACCGCCGGCGCAGGTGGCGACCCACTGCTCATCGAGCTGCAGGAGCGCCGCCCCGTAGCCGGCCGCGGTGGAGGTGGCGAGCCCGCCGCCGGAGCTGCTGCCGCAGGCGGTGAGCGCGGGGAGGACCGCGGAGAGAGCCAGCAGGCGGGACCGCAGCGGTCGATGCACGGGATGCTCCTTGCCGGCGGAAGTGCCCCGAAAAAATACCGGGAGATTCTCCCGATTCCACCCAGTGTGCGCCATTCCGCCACGGGGCGGTAGTGGGCCGGAAGGGCCCCTGCGTTGGAGGCACGGGCGCGCTCGTCGCACGGACTGTGCGCCAGGAAAGCCAGGGATCGGCGGGGAGTTGGACCCGGAGCGGCGCTCGCCGGGTGGCCGGGTTCACCGGTGCAGGGAGCGAACCGCGGCGGAGGAGCCCGGCTCTCACCCGCGGGCGACAGGGGCCGGTCGCCAGAGCGGCCCGCCACCCGCGCGCCGGGGAGAGGTTCATGAAGATCGCCGCGGTGACCGAGGACGGGGTGACCATCAGCCAGCACTTCGGGCGCGCGCCCTTCTACGAGGTGCTCGAGGTGGAGGACGGCGCGATCGTCGGACGGGAGCGGCGCCCGAAGCTCGGCCACGCCCAGTTCGTCGCCGGCCCGGGCCACCACGACGAGCACGTCCACGCCCCGGGGCAGCCCCACGGGACCGATCCGGCGGCGCGCAGCCGCCACGCCGGGATGGTCGAGGCGATCTCCGACTGCGACGTGCTCCTCGCCCGCGGCATGGGGCAGGGCGCGTACCAGAGCGTCCGCGCCGCCGGGATCCGGCCGGTCGTCACCGACGTGCGGGTGATCGACCAGGCGGTGCTCGACCTGGTCGCCGGCCGGATCGTCGATCACGTCGAGCGGCTGCACTGAAGCGGAGCGGCGGCGCCGGGCGTAGGGGGATCGCCGGGCGTCGGGGCGGCGGCCCGGCGCGGGAGAAATCGCGGGGCGCGGGGTTGCGCGAGTCGAGCGGTGCGATCTACCGTTCGGGCAGGATGGCCGTCACAGGTCCACATCCGCGCCAGACGCGCCGGCCGGCCACGGAGGAGTTCCTTCCGTTCCGGCCGTGGATGCTCGCCGTCGCGGTCCTCCTCGGCTGCGCCCTCGGCGTCGCGATCATGGAAGACCTCCGCGCGCCGACCGAGCTCTGGGCGCAGGCGTCGGTCCCGGCGCGGCGCTGACGCTCCCGCCCCGGCGCCCCGGCGTCGCTGTCAGCGGCGGCGTCCCCTCGCTGGCTTCGATCCCTTCCTGAGCTTCCCCGCCGGCCTCTTGCTGGCGCCCTTCCTCGCGGGTGCGGCCTTCCTCGCGGGTGCGGCCTTCCTCGCGGGTGCGGCCTTCCTCGCAGGTGCGGCCTTCCTCGCTGGGGCAGCCTTCTTCGCAGGGGCAGCCTTCTTCGCGGGTGCGGCCTTCCTCGCAGGTGCGGCCTTCCTCGCTGGGGCAGCCTTCTTCGCAGGGGCAGCCTTCTTCGCAGGCGCGGCCTTCCTCGCAGGTGCGGCCTTCCTCGCAGGTGCGGCCTTCCTCGCTGGGGCAGCCTTCTTCGCAGGCGCGGCCTTCCTCGCGGGTGCGAGGGCGACGGGCGATCCGGCGGGCGGCGCCGGGACGGCCGCCTCCGCAGGGGGCAGCCGTCCGATCTTGCACCAGCTCGCGAACTGCTCCGAGCTCGCGAAGGCGCCGAGCACCGCCGGGTCGCGCAGCCGGCTCAGGGCCCGCGCCACCACGGCCCGCGGCGGGTGGACCCGCTCGCGGTGGACGACCAGCTCGACCCGGTCGGCGCCGGCGACGAAGTCGGGCCGGTAGGTCCGGCGGAGCCGCGCGGCCGGGGGGAGCGCGGGGTCCTCGACCAGCTCGAGCACCTGCAGGTTGCCGAGGTCGATGGCGTGGCGCCACCGGCCCCCCTTCGACGCGCGGATGTGATCGCCGAGCATGTCGCCCTCCTCCCGCGGCCTGGGCCGCCGTCCACCGATGGTAACGCTCGCGGGGCGGGGGGACAACGATCGCCGGCGCGAGCCGGCGCGCGGCGCGATCGGGGAGGCGCGCGCGCTCCGGGCAGGCCGCCCGCGCGCGGAGGCCCCGCGC
>JAJXSQ010000049.1 GCA_021784495.1 Myxococcales bacterium
CGGGCGGGCGGCGCGGGCGGGCGCCCTCGGCACCGGCGCGGGCGCGCGCGGGCGGGGCGCGGCGCCGGAGATCGCGGCGCTCCTCGATCGCGAGCAGTGGGAGGCGGTGAGCGCGCCGCCGGACGCGCCGCTCCTCGTCCTCGGGAGCGCGGGGAGCGGCAAGACGACGGTCGCGCTCCACCGGCTCGCCCGGGTCGCGGCCGCCGACCCCCGGACCTACCCGCCGTCGCGGCTCCTCGTCGTGGTCCCGGAGCCGGGGCTCGCGGCGCTCTCGGCGCGCCTCCTCGCGCCCCTCGGCCTCGACCGGGTGGCGATCCGGACGCTCGACGCCTGGGCGCGGGGCGCCTTCCAGTCGGTCTTCGGGGTCCCGCCGCCGCGCCTCTGCGCCGACGCCCCGGCGCTGGTGTCGCGGCTCAAGCGCCACCCGGCGCTCCACCGGGTGCTCCGGCGGCGCCTCCAGGCCGCCGGTACGGCCTCGCTCCGCCGGCTGCGCGCCGAGCTGGGCGATCTCCTGGTCGACCGGGCCTTCCTCGGGGCGGTGGTCGAGGCGGCGGGCGGCGAGCTCCCGAGCACCGCGATCGAGGAGACCGTCCGGCACACCCGGCTCCAGCTCGCGCCGCCCGCGAGCGCCGCGCTCGCCGGCGTCGACGCCGATCGGCTCGCCACCCTCGACGGGCTCCCGGTCGAGGCCGACACGCCGGAGGCGCTCGGCGGCACGCTCGACCTCGAGGACCTGCCGGTCCTGGTCTGGCTCGCGGCGGTGCGCGCCGGCGCCGCCGGCCGGCGGGTCGCCCACCTGGTGGTCGACGAGGCGGAGGACGTCTCGCTGGTCGAGCTCGCGGTCCTGGGGCGCCAGCTCGACGGGGGGCGGAGCGTCACCGTCGCCGGCGACGAGGCCCAGGCGACGGGGGGCGCCCACGCCGGGTGGTCCGAGGCGCTCGCGGCCCTCGGCGCCGGCGACGCGCCGGTCGTCCGGCTGGCCACCGGCTACCGCTGCCCGCGGCCGGTGGCGGCGCTGGCGCACCGGATCCTCGGGCCGCTGGCGCCGCCCGAGCCGCCCGGCGCCGCGCGCGACGGGGCGCCGGTGGCGCGCTTCGACTTCCCCTCCGAGGCGCACGCCTGGCTCTTCGTTGCCGGCGCGCTCCGGGAGCTGGTCGAGCGCGAGCCGGCCGCGTCGGCGGCGGTCGTCTGCGCCTCCGCCGAGACCGCGCGCGGGCTCCACGCGCTCCTCGCCGACCTGCCCGAGGCCCGCCTCTCGATCGGCGGGGAGTTCACCTTCGGTCCCGGGATCGACGTCACCGACGTGGACGCGGTGAAGGGGCTGGAGTTCGACTACGTGGTCGTCCCCGACGCCTCGCGCCACGCCTACCCGGACGAACCGGAGGCGCGCCGCCGGCTCCACGTCGCGGTGACGCGGGCCGCCCACCAGCTCTGGCTCGTCTCGGGCGGCCCCCCGTCGCCCCTGCTCGCCGAGGACGGCCCCTGTACCCGCGAGGGACCTCGAATTCCGGGGTGATCGGCCTCATCTTGGGGCCGACCCTGACGATCCACCCAAGGAGAAGCGGCGCATGGCGACCATCACCCTCGGCGGCACCCCCATCCACACCAACGGCGAGCTCCCCAAGGTCGGGAGCCACCCGCCCGACTTCAAGCTGACCTCCGGCGAGCTGAAGGATCTCGGGCTCGCCGACTTCAAGGGCAAGCGGAAGGTCCTGAACATCGTCCCCTCGCTCGACACCCCGGTCTGCGCGACCTCCACCCGCAAGTTCAACGAGTCGGCGGGGAAGCTCCCGAACGTGGCGGTGCTGGTGGTCTCGGCCGACCTGCCGTTCGCCTCGAAGCGCTTCTGCACCGTCGAGGGGCTGGCCAACGTGACGCCGCTCTCCACCTTCCGCTCCACCTTCCCGAAGGACTGGGGGATCGCCATCGTCGACGGTCCGATGGCGGGGGTGACCGGCCGCGCGGTGGTGGTCCTCGACGAGGCCGACAAGGTCACCCACGTGGAGCTGGTGCCGGAGATCAAGCAGGAGCCGAACTACGACGCGGCCCTGGCGGCGCTGAAGCGGTAGCGCGGGCCCGGCCGGCGATTGGCCGGGCTCGACGGTCCGTGCTACCTGTCGAGCCGTGCTCGACTGGCTGCGACGCCTCCTCGGCGTGCCGTCGCCGCGCCCCCGGAGGCACCCCCCGGGCGGCGAGGCGACGAGCGCGCCGCCCGGGGTCGGCGAGCCCGCGCCCGGGGAGGCGCGCGAGCCGGAGCCGCCCTTCGCGCCGTTCGCGCGGGCGCTCGGGGTGCCGCTCCCGGACCCGCCGCCCCCGCCCGACGGCGACGGGGAGGCGGCGGAGCTGGCCCTCGGCCAGCGGATCCTCGACCACGTCCGGGGGAACAAGCTGGGCCCCTCCTCGGCCCCGTCCCTCAGCCTGCGGATCCTGAACATGGTCGCCTCACCCGGGGTGGAGATCGCCGAGCTCTCCCGGCTGATCTCGGCCGATCCGGCGCTCTCGGCCGGGGTCCTCAACGTCGCCAACTCGGCCTTCTTCCGCGGGCTCTCGGAGATCGAGACGGTGCGCGACGCGGTCGCCCGGCTCGGCCTCGAGGAGGTGGGCCGGGTCGCCGGCGCGCTCTCGGCCCGGAGCCTCTTCAACCCCCGGCTCCGCCAGGAGCAGCAGGCCTTCGGCCCCCGCTTCGATCGGCTCTACCGCCGGGCGATCGTGGTCGCCACCGGCGCCGCCTCGCTCGCCCTCCGCCGCCCCGGCGGCCGGTCGGATCGCGCCTACCTCGGCGGCATGCTCCACGACGTCGGCCGGACGGTGGCCCTCCGCGCGGTCGCGGCGCTGGCCGTCGACGGGGCGCTCGGGTTCGAGCCCGCCGATCCGCGCGTGGAGGGGGCCATCGACCGGGTCCACCTCGAGATCGGCGGCGAGCTCCACCAGGCCTGGGCGCTCCCCCAGTACCTGACGGTGCTGGCGGTCCGCCACCACGATCCCGAGATCCCGGCCGACCCGGAGTTCACCGACCTGCACCTCGTGCGGCTGGCGGCGGCGGTCCACGACCTGAAGGCCGCCCCGCCCGCGCAGCCCTCCCGCGCCGCCGCGGAGCTGGTCCAGAGCGCCGCGGCGCTCCGGCTCGATCCGAACGCCGTCCGGGCGCTCGCCGGCGAGCTGCGCCAGGCGGGGGAGAAGGTCGCGACCGCGTTCGGCCTCGGCCCCGCCGCGCCGCCCTCGCGGCGCTGAGCGGCGGCCGCGGGCGCGGCCTCACCCCGCCCCGTCGGGCGCCTCGAGCCGTCCCGAGGCCTCCGCCCACCGGTCGAGGAGCGTCGCGAGCTCCGCCTCGGCCGCGGCCTTCCGCTCGATCCGCGGCCGCGCCCGGGCGAAGTCCGCGTAGAGCCCCGGGTCGGCGAGCGCCGCCGTCTCCTCCGCCACCACCGCCTCGAGCGCCGCGATCCGGGCCTCGATGCGCGCGATCTCGTCGCGGAGCGGCCGCTCCCGCCGGTACCGGGCGTTGCGCGCCTCGGCCTCGGCGCGGCGCCGGTCGCGCCCGCCCTCGACGGCGCGCTCCGCGCCGCCGTCCGGCGCCGGGCCCTCGCCGGCCTGCGCGGTGGCCAGCTCCTGGTGGTGGAGCCAGTCGTCGAGGTTCCCCGGGGACGCCAGGATCGCGCCGTCCCGCACCTCCCAGGTGGCGGTGGCGAGCCGGTTCACGAAGGTCCGGTTGTGGCTCACGAAGAGGAGCGTGCCCGGGAAGCCGGCGAGCGCCTCGACGAGCGCCTCGCTGCTGTCGAGGTCGAGGTGGTTCGTCGGCTCGTCGAGGAGGAGCAGGTTGGCGGGCACGAGGAGCAGCCGCGCCAGGGCCACCCGCGCCCGCTCGCCGCCGGAGAGGACGCCGATCGGCTTCTCGACGTCGTCCCCCGAGAAGAGGAAGGCGCCGGCGATCGACCGGACGTGGGCCTCCCCGCGATCCGGGACGACCGACCAGAGCGCCTCGAGGACGGTGGCGTCCGCGTCGAGCGCCCCGGTGGCGCCGCCGCCCGGCTCGAGCAGGTGCTGGGCGTAGTAGCCGAGGACCACGCCGTGGCCGGGGAGGACCCGCCCGGCGTCGGGGGCGAGCACGCCGGCCGCGAGCTTGAGGAGCGTCGATTTGCCGGCGCCGTTCGGGCCGATCACCCCCACCCGCTCGCCCCGGCGGAGGGTCGCCGAGAGATCCCGGTAGACGACGCGGGGGCCGAAGGCCTTCGACACCCCCTCCAGCCGGAGGACGTCGACCCCGGAGCGCGGCGGGTCGGCGAAGCGGAACCGCGCGGTGGCGCGGGCCTCGAGGGTCTGGACCTCCTCCATCTTGTCGAGCAGGCGCTGCTTGGAGCGGGCCTGGGCGGCCTTGGTCGCCTTGGCGCCGAACCGGTCGATGAAGCCCTCGAGCTGATCGCGCTTCGCCCGCTGGCGCGCCGCCTCCGCCTCCAGCCGCTCCCGCTCCTCGACCCGCCACCGCCGGTAGGCGGTGACCCCGCCCGAGTAGGCGCGCAGCCCCTCCGGCTCGAGGGACAGCACCCGCGAGACCTGCCGGTCGAGGAACTCGCGGTCGTGCGACACGAGGACCAGGGCGCGGCGGCTCGACCGCAGGAACGCGTCGAACCAGGTGAGGGTCGGGACGTCGAGGTGGTTCGTCGGCTCGTCGAGCAGGAGCAGGTCCGGGTCCTGGAGGAGGAGCCCGGCGAGCGCCGCCCGCATCTTCCAGCCGCCGGAGAGGGCCGAGGCGGGGCGGGCCAGATCGTCGTCGGCGAACCCCAGGCCGGCGAGGAGCCGCTCCGCCCGGTGGCGGCCGAAGCGCTCCTCGAAGTGGTCGAGCTGCTCGTGGAGATCGGCGAGCGCCGCCGAGAGCTCGAGCTGGGCGTCCGGCGCGGCGGCGGCGGCCAGCCCCGCCTCCGCGGCGCGGAGCCGGTCCTCCAGGGAGGCGCGGCCCGGGACCGCGGCCAGGACCGACTCGAGGACCGAGCCGCCCGGGAGCGCCGCCACGTCCTGGGGGAGGTGGCCGACCCGGGTGCCGCGCCGGAGGGTGAGCCCCCCGGCGTCGGGCGCGAGCTCCCCGGAGAGGATCCGCAGGAGCGTCGACTTCCCCGTCCCGTTGGCGCCGAGGAGGCCGATCCGGTCGGTCGGCCCGATCGAGAAGCCGGCGCCGGCGAGCAGGACCTTCCGGCCGTGGGCCAGGGAGAGGCCGCTGGCGACGAGCAGGCTCATGGGGGGCCCTGGTTAACCCTTCTTCATCCCGGGAACAAGCCCGGGCAACGCGCGCCGGCCATCGATCCCGCTGCGGGCGCGGCCGTCGCGGGACCGGGGCGCTCCCCGGGGGCGACAGGCCCGGGCAGGGGCACTAGGATGACCGACGTGGCGACGACCGAGTCCCCGCTCCTCGTCCTCCTGGTCGAGGACGATCGGAAGCTGGCCGAGCTGACCCGGGAGTACCTCGCGGGCCACGGGGTGAGCGTCACCCACGTGGCCGACGGGCGGCTCGGGCTGGAGGAGGCGACGCGCGGCCGGTACGACGCGGTGCTGCTCGACCTCATGCTCCCCGGGCTCGACGGCCTCTCGATCTGCCGCGAGCTGCGGGTCCGCTCCGACGTGCCGATCCTGGTCATCACCGCCCGGGGCGAGGAGGTCGACCGGGTGATGGGGCTCGAGCTCGGCGCCGACGACTACCTGGCCAAGCCCTTCTCGCCGCGGGAGCTGGTGGCGCGGCTCCGGGCGGTGGTGCGCCGCTCCCGGGGCCGGGCCGGACCGCCGACCGCCGCCATCCGGGTCGGGGCGCTCTCCATCGATCCGGGCTCGCGCCGGGCCGAGCTCGACGGGCGGGAGCTGGCGCTCACCGGCTACGAGTTCGACCTCCTCCGGGCGCTCGCCGAGCGGGCCGGGCGGATCCTCTCCCGGGAGCAGCTGATGGAGCTCGCCCGGGGGAGCGCCGAGGAGGCCTTCGACCGGTCGATCGACGTCCACGTCTCGCGCCTGCGCCAGAAGCTCGGCGACGATCCGAAGCGCCCCCGGATGATCAAGACGGTCCGGGGCGCCGGCTACCTCCTCGCCGGGGAGGGCGGGTGACGGGGCGCCGGGCGAAGCGGGCGGGGATCTTCTGGCGCGTCTACCGGCACGGGCTGGTGCTCCTCCTCGTCGTCCTGCTCGCGGTCGGCGCCGCCGGCTGGGTCCTCCGCCAGGCGGCGCCGGTGAGGGAGCCGGCGCGGCTGAGCGCCTACCTCGCCGAGCGGCTCGCCGACTTCGCCGCCGACCCGCCGCGGCTGGAGGCGGAGCTGCTCCGGCTGCGGGAGGCGATCGGGGCCAACCTGACCGTCTACGGCCCGGACGGGCGGCTGCTCGCCTCGAACGTCCAGCCCCCGCTGCCGCCGGTGTCGAGGAGCGAGCTCCTCGGCCCGAAGGTCGGCTCGCTCCACCTGGTGGGCAGCGGGTTCAGCTCGGCCGCCCGCCTGCCGGGCGGCGGCGAGGTGCTCCTCGACATCCCGCCGCGCCAGGGGCTCTGGGCCCGGGGGGCGGTCTTCATCCTGGTGGTCCTGGTCGCCCTCGCGCTGGGATCGATCCCGCTCGCCCGCTCGATCGCCGCGCCGCTCGAGCGGCTCACCGAGGCGGCGCGGGCGCTCGGCGCCGGGGATCTGTCGGTCCGGACCAACCTCCGGACCCGCGGCGAGGTCGGCGAGCTCTCGGCGGCCTTCGACGACATGGCGGCGCGGCTGGAGCGGCTCGTCCGGGCCGAGAAGGAGCTGCTCGCCAACGTCTCGCACGAGCTGCGGACCCCGCTCACCCGGATCCGGATGGCGCTGGCGCTCGCCGAGGAGGGGGACGTGGCCCGGGCCCGGCAGGCGATGGCCGAGATCGGGGACGACCTGGCGGAGCTGGAGCGGCTCGTCGCCGAGACGCTCGCCGCGGCCCGGGTCGACCTGGCGAGCGCCGGGGAGCTCCCGCTCCACCTGGAGCGGATCGACCCGGCGGCGCTCCTCGGCGAGGTCGCCACCCGGTTCCGGGCGCAGTGGCCGGAGCGGCGGCTGGAGATCGAGCTCGCGCCCCCGCTGCCGGAGGTGGACGCCGACCCGGCCCTCCTGCGGCGGCTGCTCGGCATCCTCCTCGACAACGCCCGGAAGTACTCGGAGGGAGGCGACCCGGTGACGCTCGCCGCCCGGGCGAGCGAGGGCCAGCTGGCGCTCGAGGTCCGCGACCGCGGCATCGGGATCGCCCCCGAGGATCTGCCCCGCCTCTTCACCCCGTTCTTCCGGACCGACCGGAGCCGGGACCGGGGGACGGGCGGGGTGGGGCTCGGGCTGGCGCTGGCCCGGCGGATCGCCGAGGCGCACGGCGGCCGCGTCGCCGCCGAGAGCGCGCCCGGGGCGGGGACCACGCTGCGGGTGACCTTCCCCGCCGCCTGATCCGCCGCCCGGAGCGCTCGGGACTACATGTACAGCCGGACGAAGAGCAGCCCGTTGGTGGCGATGCTGGTGTAGCTCGGCCGGAGGAAGCCGCCGGCGCCGAGCGCCGGGCCGATGGCCCAGCCGAGCTGCGCCTCGGCGCCGATGGAGAGGTGGCTGGTCGCGAACCACTCGCCGCCGACCGCGGCCACCAGCCGGACGTCCACGCCGGCCGCCGAGTCGCCGGCGGGGTCGCTCGCCCCGTCGAAGCCGAGGAAGAGCCGGGGCCCGACGTAGAAGTCGAAGTCGCGCGTCGGCCGGACCACGTAGAAGACGCCGCAGCCGAGGTCGACGACGCTCTCGTGGCTGCCCCCGTCGCCGACGGCCAGCGAGTAGATGCCGAGCGACGGCTCGATGCGGAGGTTCCCGACGTCGATGGGGAGGTAGAGATCGGTCGCCGGGGTCCCGGTCTGCGGCTGCGCCGGGCCGAGGGAGACGCCGAGGCCGATGCGCGGCGACTGGGAGGCCGGCTGGGCCGGCTGGGCCGGGGCGGCGCGATCGTCGGCGCGGGCGAGCGGCGCGGCGAGCAGGGCGGTGAGGGCGAGGAGGCGGGCGCTGGCGAGGTACCTTCGGTGCATGAGACCCCCGTGGGTGCGGTGTGCGGGTGGCCGGACCATCCGGCCGGGGCGGGACCCTACCCCCGGTCGCACCGCGAGTCCACCCCGGGCGCGGTCAGCCGGCGGCCCCGTCGTCCTCGCCCCCGAGGCCGTACTTGCGCAGCTTGTCGTGGAGGGTCACCCGGGAGATCGCGAGGCGTCGGGCCGCCTCGCTCCGGTTCCCCCGGGCGCCGCGGAGCGCCTCGACCACCAGGCCGCGCTCGTAGGCCTCGACCCGCGCGCGCAGGCCGATGGCGGCCGGCTCGGCCGCGGGGGCCGCCGCGCCCCGACCGAACGGCAGGAGCGAGAGGTCGAGGCCGTCGGGCGGCGAGAGGGCGACGAGGCTCTCGAGGACGTTCTCGAGCTCGCGGACGTTCCCCGGCCAGCGGTGGGCGCGCAGCGCGTCGAGGAGCGCGTCGGGGACGCGGAGCGACGGCAGGCCGAACCGCTCGGCGAAGCGGTCGAGGAAGTGGCGGGCGAGGACCGTCACGTCCTCCGGCCGGTCGCGGAGGGGCGGGACGTGGAGCCGGACGACGTCGAGCCGGTAGAGGAGATCCTCGCGGAACCTCCCCCCCTTCACCAGCTCCTCCAGGTTGCGGTGGGTCGCGGCCAGCACGCGCACGTCGACGGTCCGCGGCCGCTCCTCGCCGACCGGCCGGACCTCCCCGTCCTGGAGGACCCGCAGGAGCTTCGCCTGGGCCGGCGCGGCGAGCTCGCCGACCTCGTCGAGGAGGATGCTGCCGCCGTCGGCCTCGCCGAACAGGCCGGGGCGGGCGCGGACCGCGCCGGTGAAGGCGCCGCGGGCGTGGCCGAAGAGCTCGGCCTCGGCGAGCTCCGGGGAGAGGGCGGCGCAGTTGAAGCGGACGAAGGGGCGCTCGGCGCGGGGGGAGGCCCGGACGAGCGCCTCGGCGACCCGCTCCTTGCCGGTGCCGCTCTCCCCGGTGATGAGGACGGTCACGTCGCGGGGGGCCACCCGGGCGACCAGCTGGGCGAGCCGCCGCATCGGCTCGGAGGCGAAGACCATCGTCCGGGAGAGGGCCACCTCGCCGGCCAGCCGCTCGTTCTCGTCGCGCAGCCGGACCGCCTCGACGGCCCGGCGGACGACCGCGAGGAGCTCGTCGGTCTCGAAGGGCTTCTTGAAGTAGTCGAAGGCGCCCGCCTTCATCGCCGCGACCGCGTCGCGCTCGCTCCCCTGCGCGGTGATCAGCACCACCCGGGGGGCGGGCGCGCGGCCGGCCAGGGCGCGGAGGAGCCCGAGCCCGTCGAGCCGCGGCATGCGGAGGTCGGAGATGACCAGCTCCGCCGGCCGCGCCTCCAGCCGGGCGAGGGCCTCGACGCCGTCGGCCGCCTCGTCCACGGCGAGCCCCTCCGACTCCAGGATCTCGCGCAGCGTGTACCGGACGCCGGGGTCGTCGTCGACGACCAGGACCCGGGCGATCACGCGGCCCCCGGACCGGCCGCGGCGGGCGCGCCGGGGAGGAGGACGCGCGCCACCGTCCCGCCGCCGGGGCGCGGCCCCAGGGTGAGGTCGCCGCCGTGCTGCCGCGCCAGGGCGCGCGCGATGGTGAGGCCGAGGCCGCTCCCCCGCGGCTTGGTGGTGATCCCCGGATCGAACACCTGCCCCCCCAGCGCCGGGTCGAGCCCGGGGCCGCGATCCGAGATCTCGACCTGGGCGCCGCCGTCGCCGGCTGCGGCCGCGGCCACCAGGACGGCGGTCCCGGCCGGCGCGGCGTCGAGCGCGTTCTGGACGAGGTTGATGATCACCTGCTTCACCTTGCGCGGGTCGCACCGCGCGGCGACGGCGCCGGCCTGCACCTCGAGCGCCACCCCGCGCTC
>JAJXSQ010000050.1 GCA_021784495.1 Myxococcales bacterium
TCGGTCGCGGTGCTGGCGCAGGTGCCGGAGCAGTCGGTCAGCCCCGCCTGGCAGCTCACCGCGCACTTACCGGCGGAGCAGAGCTCGCCGGAGGGGCAGGCGGTCCCGCAGGCGCCGCAGTTCAGGTTGTCGGTCGCGGTGTTGGCGCAGGTGCCGGAGCAGTCGGTCAGCCCCGCCTGGCAGCTCACCGCGCACTGTCCGGCGGAGCAGACCTCGCCCGACGGGCAGGCGGTCCCGCAAGCGCCGCAGTTCAGCGGGTCGCGCCGCAGCTCGACGCAGGTTCCGTTGCACTCGGTCGAGCTCCCGAGACAGCTCGAGGTCGCTGCGGGCGCGCACCCCGACGACGCCCAGAGCGTCGTCAGGGCGATCGCCCCGATGGAGAAGTTCAGGAATCGCTGCATCGATGCCCCCCGGCGTCGGCGTTCGACAAGTGTTGACCGCCCAGGGGACGGGATGTGACCGATCGCCGCGAGGGGGGGCGGCAGGCAGGGCCCGGGGCCGGCTCGCTCTCCGCTGGTCCGCCGCGCCGGTCTCTGGCAGCCTGCCCGGTCGACATGGCGACCACCACCGAAGGACCCGCGGCCGCTCCCGAGGGGCCGCGCGCCCCGGCGCCGACGATGTGGCGGCCGGGGGCCCTCCGCAAGCTCCTGCGGACTCGCCTCCTCGAGCGCAGCCTCCGGCGGCTCCCGCGCGACCGGAGCGTGCTCGATCTCTGCTGCGGCCACGGCTTCTACTTCGACATCAACCCGGCCGCCTGCGGCATCGACGGCGATCCGGTGGCCGTGGCGTCGCTGCGGGCGCGCGGGCTCGACGTGAGCCACGGGGACGTGCTCGCCGGGCTCCCCTGGGAGGACGGCCGCTTCGGCTGGGTGGTGGCCCACGACGTCCTCGAGCACTTCGAGCTCGCGCCGCTCCTGCGGCTCGCCGCCGAGGTCCGGCGGGTGCTCGCCCCGGGCGGCCGGTTCCTGGTCCTGGTGCCGAACCGGCGGGGCTACGACTACGGGGTGCGGCACGGGGTGGGGCACCGGCTCTTCGTCACCGCCCGCGAGATCGACCTGCTCGCCGGCCAGTGCGGCTTCGAGGTCGAGGCCGCCTACCCGGAGCCGCTGCCGCGGTGGGCCGGCCGCCTCTTCACGCACAACAAGGAGGTCTTCCGGCTCCGCCGCCTCTGAAACGGCGCGCCCCTCCGGTCGCGGACCTCCGCCCCGGCGAGGCGGCGCCGCGGGTCCCCTCGGTCCCCGGTGGCGGACTCGTCAACCGCTGCCGCCGGAGCGGTTGACGACCCCGCCGCGCCCTGACATCCTCGCCGCCCATGCCAGCCACGACCGCGGTCCCCCCGCCGACCGCCGCGCCGCTCCCCGCCGGGATCGCGCCCATCACCGGCGAGGAGGCGCGCCGGCTCATCCACCACGCCGCCGGGGCCGAGCTCGAGGCGCTCCTGGCGCGCGCGCGCGCGGTGCGCGAGGCGGTCCACGGGCGGGAGGTGGCGCTCTGCGGGATCGTCAACGCGAAGAGCGGCCACTGCCCCGAGGACTGCGGCTTCTGCTCGCAGTCGGCCCACTTCCCCGAGGCCGGCGCGCCCGCCTTCCCGCTCCTGAGCGCCCGGGCCATCGCCGACCAGGCCCGGACCGCCGAGCGGGCCGGCGCGCGCGAGTTCTCCATCGTGACCAGCGGCACGCGGGTCTCGCGCGAGGAGGAGCTCGCCACCCTCGAGGAGGCGGTCGGGCTGATCCGCGCCGAGACCGGCGTCGAGCCCTGCGCCTCGCTGGGGCTCCTGCGCCCCCCGGAGCTGGCGCGGCTCCGGCGCGCGGGCCTCATGCACTACCACCACAACCTGGAGACGGCCCGCAGCTTCTTCCCGAAGGTCTGCTCGACCCACGGGTACGACGAGCAGCTGGAGACCATCCGCGCCGCCCGCGACCTCGGCTACCAGGTCTGCTCCGGGGGGATCCTCGGCATGGGCGAGACGCCGGAGCAGCGGGTCGAGCTGGCGGAGACGATCCGCGAGCTCGGGGTCCACTGCGTGCCGGTGAACTTCCTGAACCCCCGCCCGGGCACGCCGATGGCCGGGGTGAAGGCGATCACCCCCGGCGAGTGCCTGGCGGCGCTCGCGGTCTTCCGGCTCATGATGCCGGCCGCCCACATCTTCGTCATGGGGGGGCGCGAGGTGAACCTCGGCGAGCTCCAGCACCGGATCTTCGACGCCGGCGCCGACGGCACGATGGTCGGGAACTACCTGACGAGCGCCGGCGGGACCCCGGAGCAGGTGGTCGGGATGGTCCGGGGGCAGGGGCTCGAGCTCCGGCCCCCTTCGACCGGGCGGTGGAGCTTCACCGGCGCGGCGGCCCCGGAGACCGGCTGGAACGAGCGGGCGGTCGAGGCGCCCCGCCCGGCGCGCGGCCTGCCGGTGGTCGGCTAGGCGCCGGCCGGGATGGCGCGCGGTCCGCTCGACTGGATCGACGGCGAGCTCCAGCGGCTCTCGACCCGCGGCCTGCGCCGCGCGCTCGAGCCGCTCGGGTCGGCGCAGGGGCCGGTGGTCGAGGTGGGCGGGCGCCGCCTCGTCAACCTCTGCTCCAACGACTACCTGGGGCTGGCCGGCGATCCGCGCCTCCGCGCGGCGGCGGCGGCGGCGGCGCTCGCCGAGGGGGCGGGGAGCGGCGCCTCCCGGCTCGTCGCCGGGGACCTCGCCATCCACGGGCGGCTGGAGGCGGCCCTGGCCGCCCTCCACCGGGCGCCGGCGGCGCTCCTCCTCAACTCCGGGTACCACGCGAACGCCGGCGTCCCGGCGGCACTCGTCGGGCGGGACGACGCGATCTTCGCCGACGTCCTCGACCACGCGTCGATCGTCGACGGGGCCCTCCTCTCCCGCGCGGCGCTGGTCCGCTACCGCCACGGCGACCTCGACGAGCTCGCCGACCTCCTCGCCGCGTCCCGGGCGCGGCGGAGGCTGGTGATCACCGACGCGGTCTTCTCCATGGACGGCGACGCGGCGCCGCTCGCGGGGATCGCCGAGCTCTGCGACCGCCACGGCGCCATGCTCTACGTCGACGAGGCCCACGCCGTCGGGGTGCTCGGCCCGACCGGCGCCGGCCTCGCCGAGGCGCTCGGGCTCGAGGCGCGGGTGGACGTCTCCATGGGCACCCTCGGCAAGGCGCTCGGCTCCTTCGGCGCCTACGTGGCCGGCGAGGCGCGGCTCCGCGACCTCCTCCTCTCGCGCTGCCGCACCTTCGTCTTCACCACCGCGCTGCCGCCGGCCGCCTGCGGGGCGACCCTGGCGGCGCTCGAGGTGCTGCGGGCGGAGCCGGAGCGCCGGGCGCGGCTCGGCGCGCTGGTCGCGCGGATGCGGGCCGGGCTCGCCGCCCGGGGCTTCGACGTGGCGCGGGTGGTGGCGCCGATCTTCCCGGTGGTGCTCGGCGGCGAGGCGCGGGCCCTGGCCGCCGCCGCCGGCCTGCGGGAGCGCGGGTTCTTCGTCCGGGCGATCCGCCCGCCGACGGTGCCGGCGGGGACGAGCCGGCTCCGGGTCGCGCTCACCGCCGGCCACGGACCGGACCAGGTGGACGCGTTCCTGGGCGCGCTGGACGAGGTGCTCGCCGCCCTGCCCCCGGCCTGACGCCGCCGGGGCGCCGGTCAGACGCCGAGCTGGCTCACCTGGTACCCCTCGCCGCGGAGCGCGGCGAGCACCTCGTCGACGTGCTCCTGGCCGCGGGTCTCGAGGGTGAGCTGGAGGGTGGTGTCGCCGAAGCGGGTGGCGAAGGCGCGGGTGTGGTGGACCTCGATCACGTTCACCCGGCAGCGGGCGATGATCTGGGAGACGACGGCGAGCTGCCCGGGCTTGTCCATGAGCGCGACGCTGATCCGGACCAGGCGGCCGTCCTTCACCAGGCCGCGCTCGATGATCCGCGCCACCAGGTTCACGTCGATGTTCCCGCCGGAGACGATCGACACCACCCGGCGCCCCTCGAGGCCGGCCGCCTTCCGCTGGAGGAGGGCGGCGACCCCGACCGCGCCGGCGCCCTCGACGACCGTCTTCTCCCGCTCCAGGAGGTAGAGGATGGCGCTGGCGATCTCCTCCTCGGAGACGGTGACGATCTCGTCGACGTAGCGCTCGACGTGCGCGTAGGTGAGGTCGCCGGCCCGCTTCACCGCGATGCCGTCGGCGAGCGTGCTCGGCCCCTCGATGGTCACCGGGGCGCCGGCGGAGCGCGCCGCCCGCATGCAGGGGAGCACCTCGGCCTCGACGCCGATCACGCGGATGGCGGGGCGGGACTCCTTGAGCGCCACCGCGACGCCGGAGACGAGCCCGCCGCCGCCGATGGGGACCAGCACCGCGTCGAGGTCCGGGACCTGGTCGAGGAGCTCGAGGCCGATCGTCCCCTGGCCGGCGATGACGTCGGGATCGTCGAACGGGTGGACGAAGGTGAGCCCCTCGGCGCGCTCGATCCGGCGCGCCTCGGCGTAGGCGTCGTCGTAGGTCGCGCCGTGGAGCACGATCCGCGCGCCGTGGGCCCGGGTGTTGGCCACCTTCATGATCGGGGTGGTCTCGGGCATGACGATGGTCGTCGTCACCCCGAGGCGGCCGCCGTGGTAGGCGACCCCCTGCGCGTGGTTGCCGGCGCTCGCGGCCACCAGGCCGCGCGCGCGGTCGGCGGCGGACATGGCGAGGAGCTTGTTGAGGGCGCCGCGCTCCTTGTAGGCGCCCGTCATCTGCAGGTTCTCGAGCTTCAGGAAGGCGTTCGTCCCGGTGGCGCGGGAGAGCGTCTCGGAGCGGGCGCAGGGGGAGAGGTAGATCCGATCTCGGATCCGGCCGAGCGCGGCCTGGACGTCGGGGAGCGTGACCATGGTGGAGGCGGGACGCTACCCCGCGTCCGGGAGGGGGCGCAAGGCGCGGAGGGCGCGGGAGGGACGCGCCGCGAGGGCGCGCCAGGGGCGGCCGCGCCGCCGTCCGCGCGGCGCGGTGTCGGTCCGGCGGCCGAGCGCCGGGGGCCGGGGGCCGGGCGATCAGTGCTGGACGAGCCGGCGCGCCAGCTCGACCCGGTTCCGGACGCCGAGCTTGTCGAAGATGGTCTTGAGGTGGCTCTTCACCGTCTGGGCGGCGATGCCGAGCCGCTCGGCCACCTCGCGGGAGCGCAGGCCGTCGGCGACGAGCAGCGCCACCTCCCGCTCGCGCTGGGTGAGGCCGTCGGACGGCGGCGGCGGCTCGCCGGCGGCCGGGGGGGGGGCCTCCGTCGCCGGCTCGCGCCAGAGGTGGAGCTGGGTCGAGCCCTTGCCGACCGCGGTCACCTCGATGCGGAGCCGCTCGCCGTGCCCCTCCATCACCAGCGTCCGGCGGACGCCGGGCGCCCCGCCCTGGGCCGCGTCGGTGAGCCCGCGCAGCTCCGCGGGCAACATGGCGCCGTCGGAGACGCCGGGGAAGAAGACCCGGAGCATCTCCTCCGCCTGGCGATCGCATCGCAGCTCTCCGCCCGACTCGGCGAGGGCCGCGGCGCCTCTCGGCGCCGGGACGCGAATGTTCGCACGCATCATCACCGTCTCCCGTTGGAAAAAGCCTCAAGAACGCCGCCATCCTACCCACCCCGTGGCGATAGATCACCCATATTGGGTAACCATCCGGCATAACAAAGCATTTTATGCGCGCACGAACTGCGCACGCGCACGAAACGGTGGGGGAGGGCTCGGGAGCGCTCCGCTAGCGGAGCTCGACCTCGAAGCCGAGGCGCCGGGCCGAGTCGATCAGCTCGCCCGTGGGTCCAACCTTGAGGGGCTGGGAGATGGTCGTCTCGCTCTCGCCGGGGAGCACGGCGCGGACCGTCGCCGCGCAGCCGCCGGGGTGGCGGAGGAGGAGGGCGCGGAGCGCCGTCGACCGCTCGCGGTCGAGGGCGGCGGCGTCGATGCGGAACAGGACCTCGCTCGTCTTCTGCGCGCGCACCTGGGCGAGCGGCTCGATCTCGATCGCGGTGATCTCGGCGCGGGTGTTCTCCTCGTCCCGGGAGTCGATCTTCACGGTGCCGTGGACCACGACCGGCTCGTCGCCCTTCAGGAACGGCTCCCAGTCGGCCCAGCCCTTCTGCGCCGGCCGCGGGCCGCTCGCCGGGCGGCTCCCCCAGCAGATCACCTCCACGGTGCCGGTGAGGTCCTCGAGGGTGACGAAGCCGAAGCGGGTGCCCTTCTCCTTGTTGGTCCGCTCCCGCAGGCTCGCGACCACCCCCACCACGGTGACCTTGTCGCGCTCGCGCTTGCCGGCGACCGCCGCGCAGGTGGAGGAGGCGTAGCGCCGGACCTCCGCCTCGTGGCCGGCGAGCGGGTGGCCGGTGATGTAGAAGCCGAGCGCCTCCTTCTCGAAGGCCAGCCGGACGCGCTCCGGCCACTCCTCCACCTGGCCGTCGCCGAGCGGGTCGCCGGCGCGCGGGTAGCGCGGGCGGGCGGGGGCGGCGGCGACCGCGCCGAAGAGGCTCGCCTGGCCGCTCTGCCGGTCGGCCTGGGCCGCGGCGCCGGCGGCGAAGGCGGTCTCGATGCCGGCGAAGAGCTGCCAGCGCGGGACCCCCTCGAAGTCGAAGGCGCCGCTCTTCACCAGGGCCTCGACCACCTTCTTGTTGATCTTCCGGGTGTCGACCCGCGCCGCCAGGTCCTGGAGCCCGGCGAAGGGCCCGCCCCCGTCGCGCGCCGCCAGGATGGCGTCGATCGCCGCGTCGCCGACCCCCTTCACCGCCCCGAGGCCGAAGCGGATCCGGCCCTTGCCGCCGGCGGGATCGACCAGCGCCCGGAACTCGCGCCCCGACTCGTTCAGGTCGGGTGGGAGGACCTCGATGCCGGCGGCCCGCGCCTCGCCGATGTGGGCCACCACCTTGTCGGTGTCGGCGGCCTCGCTGGAGATGAGCGCGGCCATGAACTCGACCGGGTGGTGCGCCTTGAGCCAGGCGGTCTGGACGGTGAGCAGGCCGTAGGCCGCCGAGTGGCTCTTGTTGAAGCCGTAGGCGGCGAACTTCTCCATGAGGTCGAAGACCCCGCCGGCCACCGCCTCGTCGACGCCGCCGGCGCGCGCCCCGTCCATGAAGCGGGCCCGCTCCTTCGCCATCTCCTCGGCCTTCTTCTTCCCCATCGCCCGGCGGAGGATGTCGGCCTGCCCCAGGCTGTAGCCGCCGAGCGCCTGGGAGATCTGCATCACCTGCTCCTGGTAGACGATCACCCCGTAGGTGGACTCCAGGATCGGCTCCAGCTTCGGGTGGTCGTACCGGACCTGCTCCCGGCCGTGCTTCCGGTCGATGTAGACGTCGACCATCGTCCGGCCGTCGTCGAGCTTCTGGTCGAGCGGGCCGGGGCGGTAGAGGGCGCCGGCGGCGATGACGTCCTCGAAGCGCGAGGGCTTCATCCGGACCACCATCTCGGTGAACCCCGAGGACTCCATCTGGAAGACCCCGGCGGTGTCGCCGCGGCCGATGAGCTCGTAGACCGCCGGATCGTCGAGCGGGAGATCCGAGGCCTGCAGGGCGGCGAGCTCGGGGTGGTTCTGCCGGACGAGCCGGAGGGCGTCGTCGATGACCGTCAGCGTCTTCAGCCCCAGGAAGTCGAACTTCACCAGGCCGGCCTTCTCGACCTCCTCCTTGGCGAACTGGGAGACGAGCATGTCCGAGGCGTCGTCGCGGCACGCGGGGACGTACTCCCAGAGCGGCTTGTCGGCGATCACCACCCCGGCGGCGTGGAGGCCGGCCTGGCGGTTGAGCCCCTCGAGGCTCATGGCGATGTCGAGGAGATCCCGGGTGGAGACCGGGTGGGCGGCCCCGGCGCCGTCGGTCCAGGACGCGGGGAGGTCGGTCGGCTGCCGGTACATCTCCTCCAGCCGCGGCTCGGGCGGCAGGGCCGCCTTGCCGTCCTTCGCCGGGACGCCGAGGACCAGGTCGCGCAGCGGCGGGGTCTTCCCCTGGACCGGCTCCGGGACCAGCTTCGCGATCCGGTCCCCCTCGGCGAAGGGGAGCCCCATGACCCGGACGACGTCCCGGATCACCGAGCGCGCCTTGAGCGAGCCGAAGGTGATGATCTGGCCGACGTTGTCCTTCCCGTACTTCTCGCGGACGTAGCCGATCACCTCGTCCCGGCGGTCCTGGCAGAAGTCGACGTCGAAGTCGGGCATCGAGACCCGCTCCGGGTTGAGGAAGCGCTCGAAGAGGAGGTTCCAGCGGATGGGGTCGAGGTCGGTGATCCGGAGCGCCCAGGCGACGATGGAGCCGGCGCCCGAGCCGCGCCCGGGCCCGACCGGCACGCCGCGCTCCTTGGCCCAGTTGATGAAGTCCTGGACGATGAGGAAGTAGCCGGAGAACTTCATCCGCTGGACGACCCCGAGCTCGAGCTCGAGCCGCGCCCGGTAGGCGTCGCGGTCGTGCGGGTAGCGCCCCTCGATCTCGGCGAGGCGGCGGTCGAGCCCGCGGCGGGCCAGGACCCCGATCTGCTCGTCCTCGTCGATCCCGTCGGGGAGCTGGAAGCGCGGGAGGAAGGTCTTCCCGAGCGGCAGCTCGACGTCGCAGGACGCGGCGATCCGGGCGGCGTTCGCCAGCGCCTCGGGGTAGCGCGGGAGCGCCGCCGCCATCTCGTCGGGCGAGGCGATGAAGAGCCCGTCGGTCTCGTGGCGGAGCCGCTTCGGGTCGGCCATCGTCTTGCCCGACGCGATGCACATGAGCACCTCGTGGGCCCGGGCGTCGGCGCGGGCGACGTAGTGCGCGTCGGCGGTGGCGACGAGCGGGATCCCCTCCGCCTCGCCCAGCTCGGCGAGCTTCTCGTTCACCTCGAGCTGCTCCGCCATCCCGTTCGACTGCACCTCGAGGAAGAAGGCGCCGGGATCGAAGATGTCCCGGTACTCGCGGGCCACCCGCCGGGCGCCGTCCATGTCCCCCTGCCGGACGAGCCGCGGCACCTCGCCGGCGAGGCAGGCGGTCAGGCCGACCAGCCCCCGGGCGTGGTCCCGGAGGAGCGGCTTGTCGATCCGGGGGTCGTAGTAGAAACCCTCGGTGAAGGCCATCGAGGAGAGGTACCGGAGGTTGGCCCACCCCTCGGCGTTCCGCGCGAGGAGGATCAGGTGGCGCCCGACCCGCTCGGTGCGATCGGCGCGCCCCTTCTCGCCGGCGACGTAGGCCTCCATGCCCAGGATGGGCTTCACCCCGGCGTCCTTCGCCTTCTTGTAGAAGTCGACCGCGCCGTAGAGGTTGCCGTGATCGGTGACCGCGACCGAGCTCATCCCCTTCTGCTGGACCGTGGCCAGCAGGTCCTTGATGCGGATGGCGCCGTCGAGCAGCGAGTAGAGCGTGTGCAGGTGGAGGTGGGCGAAGTCGGGCATGGCCTTGTCGGTGGGGCGGGGTCGGAGGGGTCTTAGCAGGGGGGGCTGACCCTCTCCAGCGACGCGGCCCCGCGGCGGGCGCGTCCGTGCAAGCGGACGACTGTCCGCAAGAGTTGACAGGCGCGACGTCCGTTATCTAGGATGCGCGTCCGTTGATGACCCCGCGCGACGCGGGCCGCCGACGGAGGAGCCCCGCCGTGCCCACCGACGCCACCCCCAGCCGCCCCGCCGCGATCCCCGGCGCCTCCCAGGAGCCCCCGGCCGCCGAGCTCCACCCGCTCTTCCTGAAGCTCGCGGGCCGCCGGGTCGTCGTCGTCGGGGGCGGCCCGGTGGCCGCGGCGCGGGTGGCCGCGCTGGCGACCGCCGGGGCCGATCTCCTCGTCGTCGCCCCCGAGATCCGGCCGGAGATCGTCGCCGCGGGGGCCGAGATCCGGCGCCGCCCCTTCGAGCCCGCGGACCTCGACGGCGCGTGGCTCGCGGTCGCCGCGGCCACCCCGGAGGTCGCCGCCGCGGTCCGCGCCGCCGCCGAGGAGCGCCGCATCTTCGTGAACGCGG
>JAJXSQ010000051.1 GCA_021784495.1 Myxococcales bacterium
GCCCGCGGCGGGCGTGCCGGGGGAGCAGGAGCCGGCGCGGCGGGAGCCCCCCGCGGCGCGCGCCGGGGAGAAGGCGGAGGCGCCGGGGAGCCAGATCCGGGAGACGGTGAAGGTCGACCTCGAGCGCGTCGACTCGATGGTGGAGATGATCGGCGAGCTGATCATCGTCGAGTCGATGGTGGTCCACGCCCCCGAGGTGGCGGCGCTGACCTCGCTCCGGGTCCGCAACTACCTGAACCAGCTCACCAAGATCAGCCGGGATCTCCAGAACGTCGCCATGCGGATGCGGATGGTCCCGGTCCGCGGAGTCTTCCAGAAGATGGCGCGGATGGTCCGGGACCTGGCGCGCAAGACGGGCAAGGAGATCGTGCTCGAGCAGGACGGGGAGGAGACCGAGATGGACCGCGCGATGGTCGAGCGGATCGAGGATCCGCTCGTCCACCTCGTGCGCAACGCCATCGACCACGGGATCGAGGCCGCCGGGGAGCGGCGGACCGCCGGCAAGCCGGACCGGGCGGTGATCCGGCTCTCCGCCTACCACGAGGGCGGCAGCATCGTGGTCGAGCTCTCGGACGACGGGCGCGGGCTGCAGCGGGACCGGATCCTGGCCAAGGGCAGGGAGCGAGGGCTCGTCGAGGAGGGGCGCGACCTCTCGGAGCAGGAGATCTACAACCTCATCTTCCTCCCCGGCTTCTCGACCGCCGCCCGGGTCACCGAGATCTCGGGCCGGGGCGTGGGGATGGACGTGGTGAAGCGGAACGTGGAGGGGATGCGCGGCCGGGTCTCGGTGACGTCGCGGCCGGGGCACGGCTCCACCTTCAAGCTGGTGCTCCCCCTCACCCTGGCCATCATCGACGGGATGCTGGTGGCGTGCGGGAGCGAGAAGTACATCATCCCCAGCCTCTCGATCATCGAGTCCCTCCGCCCGGTCGACGAGATGATCTCGCGCGCCGCCGGCCGGGGGGAGGTCATCAACGTCCGGGGGGAGATCCTCCCGCTCCTCCGGCTCCACCGCCTCCTCCGCATGGCCGGGCCCGAGCGCGCGCCGGTCGACGGCCACGTGGTGGTGGTCGAGGGGCTGGGGAGAAAGGTCGGGCTGGTCGTCGACGACGTGCTCACCCAGCAGCAGGTGGTCATCAAGCCGCTCGGCCAGGGGCTCGGGGACACCGACTTCCTCTCGGGCGCGGCGATCCTCTCCGACGGCCGGGTCGGGCTCATCCTGAACGTCGACCGGATCCCGACCCTGGTGGCGCCGCCGGCGCGGCGGGAGGCCCTCGGGAGCTGAGCGATGGACGCCACCACCTTCAAGGACTTCCAGGCGATCGCCTACGAGAAGGCGGGGATCTTCCTGCGCGAGGGGAAGGCGGCGCTCGTCCAGGCGCGGCTGGCGAAGCGGCTCCGCGAGCTCGGGCTGGCCACCGAGCGCGAGTACCTCGACCGGCTCCGCGCCGACGGCGGCGAGGAGGTGGTCCTCTTCCTCGACGCCATCTCCACCAACTTCACCCGCTTCTTCCGGGAGCCGGACCACTTCGACACCCTCCGCGACGAGGTGGCCGCGGCGCGCGCCGGGGGGCAGCGCCGGTTCCGCTTCTGGTGCGCCGCCTCCTCGTCGGGGGAGGAGCCGTACACCATCGCGGCGGTGCTCGATCCGGTGCTGGAGGGCTGCGACTGGCGCCTCCTCGCCACCGACATCTCCACCCGGGTGCTGGGCCGGGCGCAGGCCGGCGTCTACGGGCCGGAGGAGATCGACGGCATCCCCCCGGACGTGCTCCCGCGGGTGATGGAGCGCGTCCCCCCCGGCGAGGACGGCCACGAGCGCTGGGCGGTCCGCGATCGCTTCAAGGAGCGGATCGTCTTCCGCCGCCTCAACCTCGCCGTCCACCCCTACCCGATGAGCGGCCCGCTCGACGCCATCTTCTGCCGCAACGTGATGATCTACTTCGACCGGCCGATGCGCGCCGGCGTGGTGGGAGAGTTCGAGCGGCTCGTCCGCCCCGGGGCGCTCCTCTTCATCGGCCACGCCGAGACCTTGAACGGGATCCCGACCCGCTTCCGGAGCGAGCGGCCCTCGGTCTACCGGCTCGCCAGGGAGGCGCGGTGAAGCTGATCACGGTCACCATCGGCGGGCTCGAGGTCACCGGAGACCGCGAGGCGACGCTGATCACCCACGGCCTCGGCTCCTGCATCGCGGTGATGACCTTCGACCCGGTGGCGCGGGTGGCGGGGATGCTCCACTTCCAGCTGCCGACCTCGGCCCTCTCCCCCGAGCGCGCCCGCGAGAGCCCCGGGACCTTCGCCGACACCGGGATCCCCCTCCTCTTCGAGCGGATGTACGCCCTCGGGGCCCGGAAGCCGAACGTCGTGGTGAAGGTGGCCGGCGGGGGCACCTTCCACGGCGACGCCGGCACCTTCGACATCGGCAAGCGGAACTACACCATGATGCGGAAGATCTTCTGGAAGGCGCAGGTGCTCATCGCCGCCGAGGACTGCGGCGGGAGCCGCTCCCGCACCACCCGCCTCTTCGTCGACACCGGCCAGATCACCGTCCAGTCCGGGTCGGAGGTGAAGCCCCTGTGAGCGATCCGGCGGTGGGTTCAGGAGAGGAGCGGCCCGTGGCGCTGCAGATCCTGGTGGTGGACGACTCCCCCGTCACCCGCAAGATGGTCCGGCGGGCCATCGGGTTGTGCGGCCTCGCCGTGGGGGAGGTGTTCGAGGCCGGCGACGGCGTCGAGGCGCTCCGCCAGCTGGGCGCGCACCCCGTCGACCTGGTGCTCGCCGACATCAACATGCCGGTGATGAACGGGATGGAGCTGGTGGAGCGGATGAGCGCCGATCCGGCCCTCGCGCGGGTGCCGGTGGTGGTGGTGGCCACGCCGATGAGCGAGCAGCGGATCGAGCGCCTCCTCGACATCGGGGCCCGGGCCTACCTGGCCAAGCCGTTCCGGCCCGAGGCCCTCCGCGACCTGGTGCTGGAGATCCTCGGGAGGGGGGGGCACCATGGATGAGCCGACGGCGGAGCTGCTCGGGGAGATCCTGGGCGAGGTGCTCCAGGAGGCCGCGTTCCTGTTCGTCGAGCCGGCGGAGGAGGCGCCGGCGTGGCCCGACCGCGTCCTGGTCGCCGAGATCGCCTTCGAGTCGCTCCGGGGCGGCACGCTGCGGCTGCTGGCGCCGCCGGCGGTGGGGATCGAGCTGGCCGCCAACATGCTCGGGGCCGATCCGGCCGATCCCGAGGCGGAGGAGAACGGGCGGGCGGCCCTCTCCGAGATCCTCAACATGCTCGGGGGGACGTTCGTCACCCGGTGGTTCGGCACCAAGGTGCCGAGCCAGCTCGGCCTGCCCTCGGTCCGCCTCGCCGACCCGCGGGGCCGGCGCGCCGCCGCCTGCGCCGCCCTGGCGCGGACCGAGGCGGGCCACCCGGTCCTGCTCGAGCTCGACCTCGGGTGATCGGCCCTCCGCCCCGGAGGCCCCCGCGCCGCGCTAGGTCGCCCGGGCGCCGGCGTCCGCCGCGCGGAGGACCGCCGGGGCGATGAGGTCGATGGGCAGGACCTCGTCGACGGCGCCGACGTCGATGGCGACCTTGGGCATCCCGAAGACCACGCAGGAGCCCTCGTCCTGCGCGAAGGTCCGGGCGCCGGCCTCCCGCATGGCGAGCAGCCCCTGGGCCCCGTCGCCGCCCATCCCGGTGAGGATCACGCCGATCGCGTTCCGGCCCGCCGAGCGGGCCACCGAGCGGAACATCACGTCCACGGAGGGGCGGTGGCGGTTCACGCGTGGGCCGTCCTTCACCTCGACGACGTAGCGCGCGCCGGAGCGCCGGAGGAGGAGGTGGCGGTTGCCCGGGGCGACCAGGGCGACGCCGGGGACGACCGAGTCCCCGTCGACCGCCTCCCGGGCGTCGAGCCGCGTCATCGCCTTCAGCCGATCGGCGAAGTGGCGGGTGAAGAGCTCCGGCATGTGCTGGGTGATCACGATCCCGGGCGCGTTGTGCGGGAGCGCGCCCAGGACCCGCTCGATCGCGACGGTGCCGCCGGTCGACGCGCCGATCGCCAGGATCTGGTTCGTGGTGCGGCTGAGGGGGGCCGCCTCCGCCGGCGGCGGGTCGCCGGGCGCCGGCGGGCGGGGGGCGCGGATCGCGTTCCCGGCGACCTCCTTCACCTTCTCGACCAGGTCGGTGGTCATGTCGCCGACCGAGTAGGAGGCCCCCGGCTTGCACATCACCTCGACGGCGCCGGCGGCGAGCGCCTCCATCGCCAGCCGTCCCCCGGCCGGGGTCAGCGAGGAGACCACGATCACCGGCGTCGGGCGGTACTTCATGATCTTCCGGAGGAAGGTGATGCCGTCCATCCGCGGCATCTCCATGTCGAGCGTGATCACGTCCGGTTCGCGCTCGAGGAGCAGGTCGCGCGCGGCGTACGGATCGGGCGCCGCGCCCACGACCTCGATCTCCGGATCCCGGGCCAGCTCCTGCCGGAACACGCTCCGCACGACCGCCGAGTCGTCGACCACCAGCACCCGGACCTTCCGGCGCCCGGAGGGCGGCGATCCGGCGGCGGGGAGGCGCGGCGCGGGCATGGTGGTGCGCTCCTCGCCCCGTGCGTGGGCCCGGGCCGTCAGGCGGCCGCGTGGACGACTTCCTTCGCCTCGTCGGTCGACAGGATCCGGGCGATGTCGAGGAGGAAGACGATCCGCTTGTCGTGCTTCCCCACCCCGAGGATGAACTGCTCGTCGAGCTGCGCGTGGGCGAGCGACGGCGCCGGCTCGATCTGGCCGGGGTCGATCGAGAGGACCTCGAGCACCTGGTCGACGAGGAGCCCCATGGTGAGGGGGCGCCCGTCGACGGCGCACTGGACGACGATGATGACCGTCTGGTCGGTCGGCTCGCACCGCTCCATGTCGAACTTGAGGCGGAGGTCGACCACCGGGATCACCTTGCCGCGGAGGTTGATCACGCCGCGGATGAACTCCCGCGTCCGCGGCACCCGGGTGATCTCCATGAGGCCGATGATCTCGCGGACCTTCAGGATCTCGAGGCCGTACTCCTCGCGGGCCAGCTGGAAGGTCATGTACTTGCCGGCGAGGCGTCGCCCCAGCTCGGCGGCGGCGCCGTCGGACGACTTCTCGGTCTCGCTCTCGGTGTCCATGCGCATCCTCCACCGCCCCGATCGCGCGGCCACCGGCCGGTCACCAGGGCGTGATCGAGGTCGAAGCACCGCCTGTGCCACCTGGAGAGGCCGCCCCGGTCGGCCCGGCGGCGGCTCCTACCGGGCGGCCTATCCAGAAACGTCGGTGAAGACGGGTTGTTGCGCGGCGACTGGGCGCGGCCGGCAAGGGCGAGCGAACCGCCGGAGGGCGGGTCTGGCCTCACCCGGGCTCGGCCCGGGGGTCGCGCGGACCCGCCCGGTCACTGGATCCCCGTGCCCAGCATCTCGTCACTCGGGTCGAGCTCGATCACCAGCTCGACGCGCCGGTTGAGCTGGCGCGCCGCGTCGGTGTCCTCGGCCGAGATCGGGTGGGCGGAGCCGAGCCCGACCGCGGCCAGGAGCTCCGGCCGGGCCCCGTGCGCCTCCTGGAGGTAGGTCACCACGGTCGCCGCGCGCGCGGCCGAGAGGTCCCAGTTGTTGCGGTAGCGGTCGCCGGACATCGGCGTCTCGTCGGTGAACCCCTCGACACGCAGCATCCGGTCGAGCGGCACGAGCTCCATCGCGATGGCGTCCAGGATGGCGAGCACCTGCGGCCGGAGCGCCGCCTGCCCGGCGTCGAAGAACTCGGTGGCCGCGAGCCGGACGGTGAGCCGGCGCCCCTCGACGACCACGGTGACGGCGGCCGTGGCCTTCCGCTCCAGGAGGAAGGGCTTGATCCGCCGCTCGATCTTCTTGCGCAGGAGCTCGATCGCCTTCTCCTTCGCCTTCTGGGTCGTCCCGCCGGAGTTGAGCGCGGGGCCGCCGCCCTCCGAGGCCGGGCCGTCGAAGATGGGGAGGGCGCCGGTGCCGCCGGTGCCGGCGTAGTGCATCGCCCAGCGGATCGACGCCGCGGCCTGGGTGAGCCGCTTGTTGTCGACCCGGGAGACCGAGTAGAGGACGACGAAGAAGGCGAAGAGGAGGGTGATGAAGTCGGCGTAGGAGACGAGCCAGCGCTCGTGGTTCTCGTGCTCCTCCTCGCGCTTCTTCCTGGCCACGTTCGCCTCCGCCTGGGCCGGACCGGGGGGTGCCCCGGCCCCTCCGCGCTCACGCCGCCTTCTTCTCCGCGGGAGGCCCGCTCCCTTCCTCGCCGATGAAGGCGCGGAGCTTCTCCTCGAGCACCCGGGGGTTGATCCCCTCCTGGATCGACAGGACCCCCTCGGCGATCAGGTTCTTCCGCTCCCGCTCGATCCCGAGCTTCCGCTTGATCTTGGCGGCGAAGGGCAGGAACAGGAGGTTCGCCGACCCGACGCCGTAGACCGTGGCGACGAAGGCGGTCGCGATGCCCCCGCCCAGCTTCGAGGGATCGTTCAGGTTCTCCATCACGTGGATCAGGCCGAGCACGGCGCCGAGGATCCCGACGGTCGGCGCGAAGCCGCCGGCCGACTCCCAGATCTTCGCCCCGGCGGCGTTCTCCTCGAACTCCGCGTCGATGGCCGACTCCAGGGTGGAGCGGGTGACGTTGGCGTCGACCCCGTCGACGACGAACTGGAGCGCGCGCCGGAGGAACGGATCCTGGACCTCGGCGAGCCGGCCCTCGAGCGCCAGCACGCCGTCGCGGCGGGCGACGCTCGCGTACTCGACGAGCTGCCGGGCGAGATCGCCCAGATCGGCCTTGCGATCGGCGAAGGCCATCTTCAACAGCTTGAGCCCGGTGACGAAGTCCTTCCGGGGGAAGGCGACGAGCACCGCGCCGATCGTCCCGCCGAAGACGATCATCGCCGCGGTGAGCTGGAGGATCGAGCCGATGTGGCCGCCCTCGAGCGCCTGGCCGCCCAGGATCATGGCGAGCGCGAAGACGATGCCGCCGATGGAGGTGATGTCCATGCGTCAGTCCTCGGCCGGCGGCACGCCCCGGGGGAAGGCGACCACCGCCCCGCGCCGCTCCGGGGCCCCGGCGCAGCGGCGGCGCCACTCGGCGACCCGCTCGATCACCTCGTCGGTCGGCTCCCGCACCATGAGGTGGAGGCCGGTGGTGAGCTGGAGCACGGTGTCGGGGGTCGCCTCGACGGTGAGGATGTGGTCGGCGTTGACCACCAGCTCCTTCCCGTCGAGGCGCGTCAGGACCACCATCGAAAGCCTCCCACGACCGGGTCATCGGCACGCCGGCCCGGGGTCTTAAGCCGGACCGGTTGCAAGGAGGCGACCAGCTCGCACGCCTAGCGCTTCATCTGGATGAGCTCGGAGAGGAGCTGGTCGGCGGTGGTGATCGTCTTGGAGTTGGCCTCGAAGGCCCGCTGGGCGGCGATCATGGTGACGAACTCGTTGGCGATGTCGACGTTCGACTGCTCGAGCGATCCGGAGATCACGGTGGCGAGTCCGCCGGCACCCGGGGCGCCGATGACCGGCTGGCCGGAGGCCTGGCTCTGCTGCATCAGGTTTCCCCCCGCCCGGGTGAGCTGGTCCGGAGCGGAGAAGCCGGCGACGGCCACCTGGCCGAGGACCCGGGTCTGGCCGTTGGTGAAGACGCCGCTGATCTTCCCGAGCGGATCGATCTGGATGTCGGAGAGCTGCCCGGAACCGAAGCCGTCCTGGCCGATGAAGGTCGTGGCCGAGGCCGCCGCGAACTGGGTCACCCCGGCGAGCCCGGTGCCCCCGGTCGTGCCCGTCGGGTCCCCGAAGTTGAAGGTGAGCGGCTGGGGGTTGGTCGCGCCGAGCGGGTTGAAGTTGGAGGCCTGGGTCACGGTCGCCAGCCGGCCCTGGGTGTCGAAGGAGAGGGTCCCGCCGGCGATCTCGGTGAGCTGCCCGGCGGTCCCGCCGGTGAGCCCGCCGCCGTCCGTCATCGCGTGCCACTCCCAGGTGCCGGTCCCCGTCTTGCGGAAGAAGACCTGGGTCGCGTGGGCGGAGCCGAGGGAGTCGTAGACGGTGACCGAGGTGGAGAAGTTGGAGGTGGTGCTCGGGTTGAGGGGATCCCAGGCGGCGGGGACGGTGGCGTCGGCCTGGAGGTTCGCCTTGATCGTCACCGTGCCGGTGGAGTGGGGCTGGGCGGAGGCGGTGCCGACCAGGAGATCGCCGAGGCTCCCGCTCAGCGCGCCCGACGGATCGGCGGAGAAGCCCTCCACCCGGAGCCCCTGCTGGTTCACCATGTAGCCGTTCTGGTCGACGGTGAACTGGCCGGCGCGCGTGTAGTAGCTGGCGTTCTGGCCGTTGTAGTCGCCCGAGACGATGAAGAAGCCGTTCCCCTGCAGCGCCAGGTCGGTCGCGACGCCGGTCGCGTTGAGCGCCCCCTGGGTCAGGATCTTCTGGACCGACTCGATCTGCGAGCCGAGGCCGATCTGGCCGTTGCTGCCGATGAAGCTCTGGCTGAGCGCGTCCTCGAAGTCGGCGCGGCCGGCCTTGAACCCGACGGTGTTGGCGTTGGCGATGTTGTCGCCGACGACGGAGAGCTGCGCGGAGGCCGATTCGAGGCCGGTGGTCCCGGAGGAGAGTGCGGTGAGGAGTGCCATGGCGGTTTCCCTTCGTCCTTTGCGGCGGTGTGGTGAGGCGTGGTCGTTGCGGTGGAGAGGCTGCGAGCGTCGGCGAGGCGTGGCTGCGGCGGGGAGGCGGTTCAGGGGACCGGCGCGGTGCCGACCTCGACGAGGCTGGTGAGGGGGATCGACTGTCCGGCGACGTTGACGGTGGTGGCCTGCCCGCCGAGGCCGATCCCGGTGACCACCCCGCTCACCGAGGTGGTGGCGTTGACCGTGCTCCCCGCGACCGGCGTGGCGTTGACGGCGACGGTGTAGGTGCCGGAGGGGAGCGGGTTGCCGTTGGCGTCCAGGCCGCTCCAGGTCGCCTGGACGGTCCCCGCGGCCTGGGCGCCGAGGTCGATCGTCCCGACGATCGCGCCGGTGCCGTCGGCGACGCTGGCCACCACGTCGCTCGCGGCGTTGTCCAGGGTGACGCCGAAGGCGGCGGGCTGGCCCTGGGTGAGCGCGATCTGGCTCGAGTTGAAGAGGACCTGCTTGCCGACCAGGGTGGCGGCGCTCAGCTGGTTCGCGCTCGACTGGGCGGTGATGAGGCTGCCGAGCTGCGTCCCCAGGTTCGTGATCCCCTCGACGGTCGAGAACTGGGCGAGCTGGGCGACGAAGGCGCTCGAGTCCATCGGCGAGAGCGGGTCCTGGTTCTGGAGCTGGGTGGTGAGGAGCTGGAGGAACTCGCTCTGGCCGAGGGTGTTGCTCGCCGGCGCGGGCGTGGTGCCGGTGACGGCGGGGAGGCTGGAGATGGGGGTGGTGACGGTCGACATGGGCAGGCTCCTCAGGCCTCGACGTGGTGGGACGAGCGCCGGTCCGGCGCGCGGGCAGGGGGGGGCGTGGGCACGGGGTGGGTGGGGCGCGCGGATGGCTCGTCGGCCGCGGGCTGTTCGCGCTCCCCCGGCGCCCCTTGCTGGCCGGCGCCCGCGCTCGAGCCGTGCGGGTCGGGGGACCCCGAGGGCGCCGGAGGGCGCTCGATCTCCACCGGCGCCAGCTTGATCCCCTGCGCGGCGAGCGCGTGCGAGAGCTCGCCGGCGCGCTCCACGACCGCCGGCGCCTGGGGCCCCTCGAGGCGCAGGTGGGCGACGCCGTCGCGGACGCGCAGGTGGAGCGCGAGGGCGCCGGTGGCGTCGCCGGCGAGGTGGAGGTGGGCGGCGCCGGGCAGCAGGGCCCCCTGGACGCTCGCCTCCGGAGGGACGGCGCGGCGGACCGCGGCCTCGGCCGCGGCGCTCGGG
>JAJXSQ010000052.1 GCA_021784495.1 Myxococcales bacterium
GGCGTCCCCGCCGGGCTGGCGCGGCGAGCGGCGAGGTCGGGCGGCGCGCTGCTCCTCCTCGACCGCGGCTTCACCGCGGCGAGGGCCGTGGCCGAGCGGACGGTCGACTACGGCTTCGCGCCCGCCGGGCCGGGCTGGGCGTACACCCGGGGCCGGCCGGGGGGGACGAAGCTCTGGCTGGGGGCGGGCGACGCCGCGCGTCCGCTCGCCCCGGCGGTGCGCCGCTTCGCGCTCGGCCCCGGCGGCGAGGTCGCCTGGATCGGCGAGGCGGCGCCCGGGGAGGAGGGGGATCTCCTCGTCGCCGGCGAGCGGGGCGCGCCGCTCCTCCTCGGCCGGGCGGTCGAGGAGTTCCGCTGGGCCCGGGCGGCGCCCCGGCTCGCCTGGCTCGAGCGATACGATCCCCGGAGCCGCACGGGCGTCCTGGGCACCGGCGGACGCGGCGCCCCGCCGCGGACGTTCGGGGCGGGGGTCACCGATCTCGAGCTGACGGCCGACGGGCGGCGGCTCGCCTTCCTGCGCCACACCGCCGAGGGCGGCTTCTCGGTCGATCTCTGGCTCGCCGATCTCGCCGATCCCGCCGCGGCGCCGGCGCACCGGGTGGCGCGCGGCGTCTTCGGCTTCGCCTTCTCCCCCGACGGCCGCTGGCTCGTCTACCGGACGCGCTGCACCCGCAACGGCGACGCCTGCGACCTCGAGCGGGTCGCCGTCACCGGGCGGGCGCCGCCGGCGCTGCTCGCGAGCGGCGTCAAGAGCTTCGACTTCGACCCGCGCGACCCGGGCCGGCTCCTCCTCGGCTGGCAGCGGGCCGACCTGCCGGCGCTCGACGTCGCGGTCTGGCGGGACGGGCGGCTGGCCGCGATCGACGAGGCGGTCCTCCCCGGGAGCGCGGGCTTCCTCGGGCCGGACTCGGCGCGGGTCGCCTACGCGCGCCTGCGGCCGCCCGGGGCCGGGGTGGTGGTGGCGCCGGTCCCCGGCCCCGTCCGCTGATCGCCGTCGGGGGCGGGGCGGGGAACTCGCCCCGCGGCCCCGCCGGTGCTACCGATCCGGCATGGCGCCAGACCCCGCCGAGGCCCCGCCCGAGCTCCGTCGCTTCGAGGTCCACCTGCGGACCGAGCGGCGGGCGTCGCCCCAGACCGTGCGGGCCTACCTCGCGGACCTCGGCCAGTACGCCTCCTTCCTCGCCGGCGAGCGGGAGGCGCTCGTCCCCTCCTCCCCCGCGCTCGTCCGCGCCTTCCTGGCTCGCGCCGCGGCCGGCGCCGGTCCGGTCTCCCTGGCGCGCAAGCTCTCCACGCTGCGCACCTTCTATCGCTTCCTGATCCGCGAGCGGCTCGCGCCCGGGAACCCCGCCCGCGCGGTGGCCGCCCCGCGCCGGCCCTCGCGCCTCGCCGAGGTCCTCCCCGAGGAGGAGGTGGCGGTCCTCGTCGAGGCTCCCGGCGACGGGAGCCCCGATCCCGCGGGGGCGACGCCGGCTGGCCCCGCCACGCTGCGGCTCCGGGACCGCGCCATCCTGGAGCTGCTCTACGCGAGCGGGCTGCGGGTGTCGGAGCTCACCGGCCTCGATCTCGACGGCCTCGATCTCCGCGAGGGGCTGGTCCGCGTCGTCGGCAAGCGGCGGCGCGAGCGGGTGGTCCCGGTCGGCGCCCCGGCGCGCGAGGCGCTGAGCCGCTACCTGGCCGTCGCCCGGCCGGCGCTGCGGCGCGGGCCGGACGGGGCGGGCGAGGGCGAGCCCCTCTTCCTCAACGCGCGCGGCGGCCGGCTCACGCCGCGCTCGGTCGCCCGGCTCCTGGACCGCTGGGTGCTCGCCGCGGGGCTCTCCCGCCACGTCCACCCCCACGTCCTCCGCCACTGCTTCGCCACCCACCTCCTCGTGAGCGGCGCCGATCTCCGGGCGATCCAGGAGCTCCTCGGCCACGCCTCGCTCTCGACCACCCAGCGCTACACCCACCTCGACTGGGCGCGCCTCGCCGCCGCCTACGACGAGGCCCACCCGCGCGCGGGAGGGAGGGACGCGACCCGTGCCCTCCGGTGAGCGCCGCGCTTGAACGGGCCGGGAACGGCGTGCGATAAGCGCCGGATGGATCGGAACCAGGCCTGGGCGGCGCGCGCCGCCGAGGCGCTCACGCCCAACTACCGGCAGCACCCGGTGGCGCTCGTCCGGGGGGAGGGCGTCCGCGTCTGGGACGTCGAGGGGCGCGCCTACCTCGACTTCCTGGGCGGCGTCGCGGTCAGCGCGCTCGGTCACTGCCACCCGGCGGCGGTCGAGGCGCTCACCCGCCAGGCCCGGACCCTCTGGCACGTCTCGAACCACTACTTCATCCCGCGCCAGATCGAGCTGGCGGAGGCGCTCCTCGCCGTCACCCCGTTCGCCCGGCGGGCCTTCTTCTGCAACAGCGGCGCCGAGGCGAACGAGGTGATGCTGAAGCTGGCGCGGAAGTTCTTCGCGGACCAGGGGCACCCCGAGCGCCACGAGATCGTGTCCGCCACCGGTTCGTTCCACGGCCGGACGCTCTTCACCGTGACCGTGGGCGGCCAGGAGAAGTACCAGCACGGCTTCGAGCCGCTCGTCCCCGGGGTGCGCCACGTCCCCTTCGGCGACGTCGCGGCGCTGGAGGCGGCGCTCGATCACCGGACCGCCGCCTTCGTCGTCGAGCCGATCCAGGGGGAGGCCGGGGTGGTGGTCCCGCCCGCCGGCTACCTCCGGGCCGCGCGCGAGCTGACCCGGCGGGCCGGGGCGCTCCTGTGCCTCGACGAGGTCCAGACCGGCGTCGGCCGGACCGGGCGGATGTGGGCGCACCAGGGGGAGGGGATCGCGCCGGATCTCCTGGCCTCGGCCAAGGGGCTCGGCGCCGGCTTCCCCATCGGCGCGCTCCTCGCCACCGAGGAGGTCGGGGCCCACCTCACGCCGGGGAGCCACGGCACGACCTTCGGCGGGAACCCCCTCGCCTGCGCGGTGGCGCTGGCGGTCCTCGCCGAGCTCCGCGGCGGGCTCCTCGAGCGGGCGCACCAGGTCGCGGGCCACCTCCTCGCGCGGCTGGAGGCGCTCCGCTCGACCGGCCGGGTGGTGCGGATCCGGGGCCAGGGGCTCCTCCTCGCCGTCGTCCTCCAGGGGTGCGAGGCGGCGGCGGTCGCCGACGCCGCGCGCGAGCGCGGGCTCCTGGTGAACCCGATCGGCGGCGACGTGCTCCGGCTCGCCCCGCCCCTCACCCTCGCGCCCGCCGAGGCGGACGAGGCGGTGGCCCTGCTCGAGGCCGCGCTCCTCGCCGCCCCGGCCCGGCAGGGAGCGACCCCCGCATGACCTCCCCGCCCCGCTCGAAGCGCGACTTCCTGCGCCTCACCGACCTCGACCGGGACGGCCTCCTCGAGCTGCTGGAGCGGGCGGCGGAGTGGAAGCTGCTCGGCGCCGGCGGCCCGCGGCCGCTCGAGCGGATGGCGATCGGGCTCGTCTTCGAGAAGGCGTCGACCCGGACCCGGGTCTCCTTCGAGGTGGCGGCGCTCCAGCTCGGCGGCCACTCCACCTTCCTCTCGCCCCGCGACACCCAGCTCGGGCGCGGGGAGCCGATCCGGGACACCGCGCGCGTCCTCGCCCGCTACCTCGACGCCCTCGTGGTCCGGACCTTCGAGCACGAGAAGCTGGAGGAGATCGCGCGGCACGCGCGGGTCCCGGTGGTCAACGCGCTCACCGACGCCTCCCACCCCTGCCAGCTGCTCGCCGACCTGCTCACCGTCGCCGAGCGGTTCGGCGCCGACGCGCTCCAGCGCGGAGGCCTGGAGGTCGCCTGGGTCGGCGACGGCAACAACATGGCCAACAGCTGGCTCGAGGCCTGCGCGCTCCTCGGCTTCGGCCTGCGGCTGGCTTGCCCGCCCGGGTACGATCCCGATCCCGCCCTCCTCGCGCGGGCGGGCGGGCGGGCGCGGCTCGTGCGGAGCCCGGCGGAGGCGGTCGCCGGGGCCCAGGTGGTCAACACCGACGTCTGGGCGAGCATGGGCCAGGAGGCGGAGGCGGCGGAGCGCCAGCGGGCCTTCGCCGGCTACATCGTCGACGAGCGGCTCCTCGCCGGCGCGCGCGCCGACGCGATCGTCCTGCACTGCCTCCCGGCGCACCGCGGCGAGGAGATCAGCGACGGCGTCATCGAGGGGCCCCGCTCGGCGGTCTTCGACCAGGCCGAGAACCGGCTCCACGTGCAGAAGGCGCTCCTCGAGCTGCTCCTCTCCCCCCGGTAACCCCGGCGGGGATGGGGGCCGCGGCCGGCCCGGCGGCGGTGCATCCGCCCCCTCCCTCGTGCTAAACGGAGGGAGGCGCGGCCGGGGGTCCTCGCCGGCTCCAGCGGGCGGGTCCGGGGGCCGGGCCACGAGGCGGCGGGCGCCCGGGCCGACCGCGGGGGCGCGTCTCCAGGTGAGCGGCGACCGATTCCAGGGATTTGCCTTCGACGCGGCCGCGCTCGCCGAGCCGGGCGATCTCGACCTCGAGCGCCGGCGGGAGATTCTCTTCACCGAGGCCCGCCTCGACGCCCTCACCCACTACGAGATCCTCGGGATCCCGTGGAACTCCGGCCCCGAGGCGGCCCGCGCCGCCTACGTCGAGCGGGTGAAGGTCTTCCACCCCGACCGCTACCCGGGCAAGGCGCTCGGCTCCTACCGGGCGCGGATGGAGCGCGTCTTCCGGCGCCTCACCGAGGCGCGCGACACCCTCGTGGACCCGGCGCGGCGCACCGCCTACGCCCGGGAGACCGCCCCGGCGCTCGAGGCGACCCGCCTCGCCGCGCGGGAGCTCGAGGAGGGGCGGCGGGCCCAGGAGCGGCGGGCCCGGGTGAACCGCCAGAACCCGCTCCTGGCGCGCGCCGTCCGGGTGACCGAGCTCATGCGCCACGGGCGCGAGGCGATGGCGGCGGGGCTCTTCCAGCAGGCGGCGACCGACTTCGGGCTGGCCGCCTCGCTCGATCCCGAGCAGGCGGAGGCCGGGCCGCTGGCCGTCGAGGCGCGGCGGCGGGCGGTGACCTCCCGCGTCGCCGAGATCCTCGAGCGCGCCGCGACCGAGGAGGCCCAGGGGAACTGGGCCCGCGCCCTCGCCGCCTACCGCTCCGCGCTCGAGATCGATCCGGGGAGCCTGCACGCCGCGCTGCTCGCCTCGGCGGCGGCGGTCCAGGCGGGCGACCCGGCCGCGGCGTGCGCGCTCGGGCGCGACGCGGTGCGGATCGAGCCGCGGAGCGGGCGCGCCCACGAGGCGCTCGGGACCGCGCTCGAGGCCGCGGGGCAGCGCGCCGACGCCCGGCGGGAGCTCGAGCGGGCCCTCGAGCTCGATCCGCGGCTGGAGGGCGCCCGGGAGCGGCTCCGGCGGATGCGCTGGAGGTTCCTCGGATGAGCGACCCGGGCCCGGTGATCGGGATCGACCTCGGCACCACCAACTCGGTGGTGGCCACGGTGCGCGACGGGGTCCCGCGGGTCATCCCCGGGCGCGGCGGACAGCTCCTCACGCCGTCGGTGGTGGCGGTGGCCCCGAACGGTCGCCGCCTCGTCGGCGCGCTCGCCAAGCGCCAGGCGATCACCAACCCCGGGGGGACGATCTTCGCGGTCAAGCGGCTCATCGGCCGCCGCTGGGGCTCCAAGGAGGTCGAGGACGCGCGCCGGGTCCTCCCCTACGATCTGGTCGCCGGCCCGGCGGGGAACGACGTCCGGGTGGTGCTCGGCGGGGCGCCGGTCACGATCCAGGAGGTCTCGGCGCAGATCCTCGCCGAGCTGCGCGCCGACGCGGAGGCCTGGTTCGGCCAGCCGGTGACCCGGGCGGTGATCACCGTCCCCGCCTACTTCAACGACGGCCAGCGGCAGGCGACCCGCGACGCCGGCCGGATCGCGGGGCTCGAAGTGCTCCGGATCATCAACGAGCCCACGAGCGCCGCGCTCGCCTACGGGTTCGGGAAGCAGATGGAGAAGAAGGTCGTGGTCTTCGACCTGGGCGGGGGGACCTTCGACGTCTCGATCCTGGACATCGGGCAGAGCGTCTTCGACGTGGTGGCGGTGGGCGGCGACACCTACCTCGGCGGCGAGGACTTCGACCGGCGGGTCATCGACTGGCTCACCTTCGGCTTCGCCCGCGACAACGGGGGGATCGATCTCCGGCAGGACCGGATGGCCCTCCAGCGGCTCCGGGACGCCGCCGAGCGGGCCCGGTGCGAGCTCTCGTCGGCGGCGATGGCCGACGTCCAGCTCCCCTTCCTGGCCTCGGCGGGCGAGGGGAAGGCGGCGCTCCACCTCATGAAGCAGCTCACCCGGGAGAAGCTCGAGGAGCTCACCCGCGACCTGGTGGAGCGGTGCATCGCGGTGACCGAGCGGACCCTGCGCGACGCCGGAGTGCGGCCCGCGCAGGTCGGCGAGGTGCTGCTCGTCGGCGGGATGACCCGGATGCCGCGGATCCAGCGCGCGGTGCGCGACTTCTTCGGGCGCGAGCCGAGCAAGGGGGTCCACCCCGAGGAGGTGGTCGCGCTCGGCGCCGCCATCCAGGCCCACGCGCTGGTGGCGCCGGCGACGCCGGGGGCCGAGGTCCTCCTCCTCGACGTCACCCCCCAGAACCTCGGGATCCTCGTGGCCGGTGGGTACTTCCAGACGGTCATCCCCCGGAACACCACCGTGCCCACGAGCCAGACCCACTTCTTCACCACCGTCCAGGACGACCAGACCCAGGTCCGGATCGCCGTGCTCCAGGGCGGAGGGGAGCGCGCGGAGGAGAACGAGCTGCTCGGCGAGTTCGTCCTGGCCGGGATCCGGCCGGCCCGCCGCGGGGAGGTCTCGATCGAGGTCGCCTTCGACATCAGCGCCGACGGGATCGTGGGGGTGTCGGCGCGCGACGTGGACACCGGGCTCCGCCAGTCGATCACCGTCACCGCCACCTCCGGCCTCACCGAGGAGGAGCTGCGCCGGATCCTGGACGAGAACGTCGACGAGCTGCTCGCGCGCAAGCAGACCGGCGCGGAGTTCGAGGAGGCGCGGGCGCGGGCCGCCGGGGTGATGCGGGAGATCGAGGGGCTCGTGCCGGCGGTCCAGGCGGCGCTGGAGCGGAGCCGCTTCGGGCGCGACGCCGTCCAGAAGGCCGAGGGGGTCATGGCGCGGACCCGGCAGGCGATCGAGGCGCGCGACGCCGGCGCGCTCGGCGCCGCCGCCGAGTCGCTCGACCGGACGCTCCAGCTCTTCCGGGGGCTGGCCCGGGGCGGCCCGCCGCCGGCGGAGGAGTGACCGTGGAGAGCGTCCGCGCGCTGGTGGACGAGGGGATCCGGGCGTACGTCGCCGGGAAGATCCCGGAGGCGCGCCGGCTCCTCGACGAGGCCCTCCGGCGCGATCCCCGGAACGCCCGGGCGCGCTCCTACCTCCTGCTGTTCCAGGGGGGGGAGGTGGCGGCGCCGGCGCCGGCGCCGGTCGGCGGCGCGGCCGATCCGGCCGGGTACGCGCCCTCGCCGTGGGACGACGGGCCGGCGGCGGTGGCGACCGTCGTCCTCGAGGCGGAGGAGGGGCTCGACCTCTCCGCGGTGGCGGAGAAGTCCGATCTCCGGCCGCTCGTCCCCGAGGCCACGCAGCCGTCGGCGCCCGGGCCGGGCGACGTCGACGTCTGGATGGCGGGCGCGCGGGACCTGCACGCCCTCGGCGACTTCTCCGGCTCGCTCGAGATGATCGAGAAGATCCTGAAGGTGGACGCCGAGCACCACGAGGCCCGCGAGTACCTCCGGCAGAACGAGGCGACCCTGGTGGCGATGTACGAGTCGAAGCTCGGTCCGCTCGCCTGCGTCCCCCGGCTGGCGATCCAGCCGGAGGAGGTGATGTGGCTCAACCTCGATCACCGGGCCGGCTTCCTCCTCGCGCAGATCGACGGGACGGTCGACTTCGAGAGCCTCTTCGCGCTCTCCGGGCTCCCCCGCCTCGACGCGGCGCGGATCCTGGCGACCTTCGTCGACCGCGGGGTGATCGCCGCCTGAGCCGCGCGCGGGCCGGCGGCGGGTCCCCGGCGCGCCGCCGGCCGGGCGCTCACCCCGACGGCGGCCGATCGAGCGGGTCGTCCGCCTCGGGAGGCGCCTCGGCCTCCCGCCGGCGCGCGTAGGTGGCCTCGACGAACTCGACCAGCCGGTCGAGGTAGCTGGCGATGGGGGGGCAGCGGATCCCCGTGCCGTCGAGCAGGTCGAGGAGGGCGCGGCAGTTGTAGATCGCGAGGTGGTTCACGTACTCGATCGCCGGCCGGTGGGTCCGCGAGAGCCGCTCGACGAGCGGGAGCTGGAGCATCGCCTGGAAGAGCCGGTGGGGGACCGAGAGGGGCGGGAGCCTCTTGCCGGCGCGCGCGGCGATGAGCTCGTAGACCCGCCGGGCCGACATCGGCGCCGGGTCGACGAGGTGGACCGTCCGCCCGGCGGCGGCCGGGTGGCGGGAGATGGCGATCGCCGCCTCGATCACGTAGTCGACCGGGACCACGTTGAGCGGGGCCACCGCGTCGTTCGGCAGCGGCAGGGGCACGCTCACCGGCGACGCGACGAGGAGGATCGCGAGGGCGTAGGGGCCGTCGAAGCGATCGATCTCGCCGGTCCGCGAGTCCCCCACGACGATGCTCGGGCGGAGGACCGTCGCCGGCAGGTCGGCCTGGGCGCGGCGGACGAGGAGCTCCGCCTGGTACTTCGTCTCCTCGTAGCGGTTGTGGAAGCGCTGGCCCATCGCCAGCTCGTCCTCCAGGATCACCCCGGTGCGCGTGCCGGAGACGAAGGCGGTCGAGAAGTGGACGAGCCGCTCCAGGCGGCGGGACGCCTGACCGAGCTCGATGACGTGGCTCGTCCCCCCGACGTTGACGCTGCGCATCTCCGCCGCCGGGGTGCCGAGCCGGGTCTTGGCGGCCAGGTGCCAGATGTCGGTGACGTCGGCCGCCAGCGCGCGCCACTCGGCCCCGGAGAGGCCGAGGTGCATGTGCGCGACGTCCCCCTCGACCACCTCCGCCTCCGGCGCCGGGAGCCGGGCGAGGTCGGCGCGCGCCGCCGCGACGTGGCGCGGCTGGACGAGCAGGACGAGCCGCCGCGGGCGCTCGCGGGGGTCGGTGAGCAGCCGCCGGACGAGCCGGCGCCCGAGGAAGCCAGGATAGCCGGTGACGAGGTGGACCCGATCCCCCATGGCCCCGTCAATAGCGCGCGGGCGGAGCCGAGGGAAGCCTCCGGCCGAGCCCGGCGCGGAGGTCGGCGAGGAGCCGGGCCGCCCTGGGCGCGAGCGACCCCCGGGCGTCGCCGTTGTCGATCACCACGTCCGCCCGGGCGATCTTCTCGGCGATGGGCCACTGGGCGGCGAGCCGGGCCTCGGCCTCGGCGGCCGAGAGCCCGTCGCGGGCGCGCAGGCGGGCCACCTGCGCCTCGGGCGGCGCCGCCACGACGATCACCAGGTCCACGGCGGCGTCGAGCCCGACCTCGTAGAGGAGGGGGGTCTCGTAGACGGCGAGGTCGACCCCCCCGGCGGCGAGCCGGGAGGTCGCGGCGGCCATCGCGGCGCGGATCGCGGGGTGGGTGATCTCCTCGAGCCGCCGCCTGGCCGCGGGGTCGGCGAACACCGCGGCGCCGAGCGCCCGCCGGTCGAGCGCGCCGCGCGGGTCGAGGATCGCGGGGCCGAAGGCGGCGGCGATCGCGGCGAGCGCCGGCGTGCCGGGCTCCACCACCTCCCGGGCGAGCTGGTCGGCGTCGATCACCGGCACGCCGAGCGCCCGGAGCGCGCCGGCGAAGGTGCTCTTCCCGGTGGCGATCCCGCCGGTGAGGCCGACGAGCCTCACGGCGTGGCGGGGGCGCGCTCCGGCCGCTGCGGCGGCGCGGTGGTGGGCGCCGGCGTGGA
>JAJXSQ010000053.1 GCA_021784495.1 Myxococcales bacterium
CCGGACCGGCGCACCCCCGGCGCCGGCGCCGGCGCCGCCACGCGCTCCGGATCCGCCCCCCGCCTCCGCGCCGGCCCGCCCCGGGCGACCCGCCCCGGGGGCGACCGGTGGACCGCGCCTGGATCCCCGCGCGCCGCTGGAGCGCCTCCCCTGGGCCCACCCGGCGCCGCGGCGGGTCCTCGAGGAGCGCGGCCGGCCGACCGTCGAGCTCGCGCTCGAGTTCTGGCCCCGCGCCTACCAGGACCGGACGGAGGTGCGGGCGGTCCGGGATCTCGCCCCCGGCCAGGAGGCGATCGTCCTCGCCACCGTCGCCTCGTCGAGCGCGCGGCGGACCCGGAACGGCCGGACCCTCCTCGAGGTCGTGGCCGCCGACGCCACCGGGCGGCTCGTCCTCTCCTTCTTCAACGCGCCGGCCTGGCGCGCCCGGCAGTTCCCGCCCGGGGCCGCCATCCTCGCCTGGGGGCGGGTCTCGGAGCGCCCCGGAGGGATCCGGCAGATGACCTCGCCGGAGGTCGAGCCGGTCCAGCCGGGCGACTCGGCGAGCTTCGGCCGGATCGTGCCGGTCTACCCCGGCCCGGCGGCCGGCCAGCAGCCGTCGCTCCGGAAGCTGATGCGGCGCCTCTGCGAGGAGGCCGCGCCCCTCGCCGGCGACGATCTCCCCGCGCCGGTCGTCGCCCGCCGGGGCCTCCTCCCCCGCGTCGAGGCGATCCGCCAGGCCCACTTCCCGCCGCCCGGCACCGACCTCGCCGCCGCCGCCGCGCGCGCCACCCCCGCCTTCCGGCGGCTCGCCTTCGAGGAGCTGTTCTTCCTGCAGCTCGCGCTCGCCCGGCGCCGGCGAGGGATCCAGCGCGAGCCGGGGATCGCCTTCCAGGCAGGCCCGGCCGCGGTGGCCGGCGCGCTCGCCCGGCTCCCCTTCGCGCCCACCCCCGCGCAGCGCCGCGCCCTCGACGAGATCGCCGCCGACATGGCCCGCCCGAGCCCCATGAACCGCCTCCTCCAGGGCGACGTCGGGAGCGGCAAGACCGCGGTCGCCTTCGCGGCCATGCTGCTCGCCGTCGAGTCGGGGTGGCAGGCGGCGCTCATGGCCCCCACCGAGATCCTCGCCGCCCAGCACGCCGGGACCTTCGCGCGCTGGCTCGAGGGGACCGGGGTCGAGATCGCCCAGGTCGGCGCGACGGCGCGCGGGAAGGGGGCGCGCGCGGCGCGCGCGGCGGTGGAGTCGGGCCGGGCTCGGATCGTCGTCGGGACCCACGCCCTGCTCGAGGAGGGGGTCACCTTCGCGCGGCTCGGCCTGGTGGTGGTCGACGAGCAGCACCGGTTCGGGGTCCTCCAGCGCGCCGCCCTCGTCGGCAAGGGTGCGGCGCCGGACGTCCTGGTGATGACCGCGACGCCCATCCCCCGGACGCTCGCGCTCGCCTTCTACGGCGACCTCGACCACTCGACCATCGACGAGCTCCCCCCGGGCCGCCAGCCGGTGGAGACGCTCCTCTTCGGGGAGTCGCAGCGGCGGCGGGCCTACCAGCTGCTCGGCGAGGAGCTCGCCGCCGGGCGACAGGGGTACGTCGTCTACCCCCTGGTCTCCGAGTCCGAGAAGAGCGACCTCGCCGACGCCACCGGCGGCGCCGAGGCCCTCTCCCGCACCTTCGCGCCGCACCGGGTCGGCCTCCTGCACGGCCGCCTGGGCGCGGAGGAGAAGCGCGCGGTGATGGAGGCCTTCCGGCGCGGCGAGATCCGGCTCCTCGTCTCGACCACGGTGATCGAGGTCGGGGTGGACGTCCCGGACGCGAGCGTCCTGCTCGTCGAGCACGCCGAGCGCTTCGGCCTCTCGCAGCTCCACCAGCTCCGGGGCCGGGTCGGGCGGGGGTCGGCGCGCAGCCGCTGCCTCCTCCTCGCGCACCTCCGCCAGGGAGGGCAGGGGGCCCGCGAGCGGCTCGAGGCCCTCTGCCGGACGCAGGACGGCTTCGAGCTGGCGCGGGTGGACCTGTCGCTCCGCGGCCCGGGGGAGCTGCTCGGGACCCGCCAGTCCGGCGAGGCGCTCCTGGAGCTGGCCGATCTCGCCCGCGACGCCGATCTCCTCGAGGCGGCCCGGGACGAGGCCCTCGCCGTCGTCGAGGCCGATCCCGACCTCCGCCGCCCCGAGCATGCGGCCGCGGCGCGTGCGCTCGCCGGGCGCTGGGCGGAGCGGCTCGCCCTCGCGCGGATCGGCTAGCGCGGCCGGAGGCGCGGTGCGCTACCATCCGCGCCGATGCCGACCTGCCCTCTCTGCGGGAACGCCCAGGAGGCGCCCGGCGCGTGCGACGTCTGCGGGCTCCCGCTCCCAGGCGCTCCCCACCCCGCGGACGCGGGGCCGCCCGCCCCGGAGGCCCTGGAGGGCCTCGAGCCGACCCGGCTCGAGGCCGCCGGCCCCTCCGCGCCGGCGCCGCTCCCCGATCTCGAGCCGACCGGCTTTCCGGCGGGCGATCCCTTCCTGGAGGTCGAGCCCTCCCCGGTCGACGCCGCCGCGCTCGACCTCGACCGCGGGCGGGCCGCGCCGGTCGACGCGGGGCCGGAGCGCCTCCCCGACCTGGAGCCGACGTCGGCGCCGCCGGTGGCCGACGCCGCCGCCCCCCCGGCCTCCCCGCGTGCCTGCCGGTACTGCCGGAGCCCGGCCGAGGCGGCCGAGCCGTTCTGCCGGGTCTGCGGGATGCGGCTCGTCGCTCCCCCCGGCGCCCCCGCCGCCGCCTCGGCGGCGGGCGAGGAGGGGGAGGGCGCCCGCTGCGGCTGTGGAGCGCCGCTCTCCGGCGCGCGCTGCCCGGCCTGCGGGGCGCGCCGCGCGGCGCCGTAGCTCCTTCCGCTTGCCAAAGCGGTCCGGCACCGGCAAATTGGCGGGCCCGCCATGAGGACCTCCAACGATCCCGGGAACAGCGGGCGCGTCCGCCGCCTTTCCCCTCCCTTCCCCGCCACCGCCCGGCCCCGCGACGGGTCGATCCCCCGCCGCGCCGCCGCCTCCCGCCTCCGGCGGCGGGGGGGCTCCTCGCGCCCACCCGCGCGCGAAGGCCGGGCCGAGGGGCGGAGGGCGACCCCGTGACCTTCCGCGCTCACTACCGCTGCGGCGAGGGGTGCGACTTCCAGGCGGAGCTCACCGAGGTGGTCTACCGCTGCCCGCGCTGCGGCGGGCTGCTCGAGGTCGAGCACGACGTCGCGGCGCTCGCCGGGCGCTCCCCGGACGACTGGAAGGCGCTCTTCGACGGGCGCTTCCGGACCGGCCCCTGGCCCCTCGGCTCCGGCGTCTGGGGCAAGAAGGAGTGGGTCTATCCCCAGCTCTCGCTCTCCAGCGTCGTCTCGATGTACGAGGGGGGGAGCCCGCTCCTGCGCGTCGATCGATACGCCCGCGAGATCGGCCTCGAGGACGTCTGGGTGAAGGAGTGCGGCGTCACCCACACCGGGTCCTTCAAGGACCTGGGGATGACGGTCCTCGTCTCCGCGGTGCAGGAGATGCGCGCCCGGGGGACGCCGATCCGCGCGGTGGCCTGCGCCTCGACCGGCGACACCTCGGCGGCCCTCTCGGCCTACTGCGCCGCCGCGGGCATCCCCAGCGTCGTCCTCCTCCCGCGCGGCAAGATCTCGACCGCCCAGCTGGTCCAGCCGATCGCCAACGGCGCGCTGGTCCTCGAGCTGGACACCGACTTCGACGGCTGCATGCGCGTCGTCCAGGCGCTGAGCGAGACCCCGGACATCTACCTCGCCAACTCCATGAACAGCCTGCGGATCGAGGGGCAGAAGACCGCCTCGATCGAGATCGCGCAGCAGCTCGGCTGGCGCTCCCCCGACTGGATCGTCATCCCCGGCGGCAACCTCGGGAACGCGAGCGCCGTCGCCAAGGGCTTCCTCCTCATGAAGGCCCTCGGCGTCGTCGATCGGCTGCCGCGCCTGGTGGTCGCCCAGGCGGCCGCCGCCAACCCGCTCTTCCTCGCCACGACGGCCGCGGGCGTCCCCCCGACCCCCTCGGTGGAGGTGAAGCCGGTCGCCGCGCAGCGGACCCTCGCCTCCGCCATCCAGATCGGCGCTCCGGTCTCGGCCCGGCGGGCGCTGCGCGGGCTCGCGGCGCTCGACGGCCTCGTGGAGCAGGCGACGGAGCAGGAGCTCGCGGACGCCGCCGCGCGCGCCGACCGCGCCGGCCTCTTCACCTGCCCCCACACCGGGGTCGCGCTCGCGGCCCTGGAGTCGCTCGCCGCGCGCGGCGTGGTGAAGCGCGGCGACCGGGTGGTGGTCATCTCGACCGCCCACGGCCTCAAGTTCTCCGACTTCAAGGTCGGGTACCACGACGCGACGCTCCCCGGCCTCGCCGCCCCCCTCCGCAACCCGGCGGTGCGCGTCGCCGCCTCCCTCGGCGCGGTCCAGGACGCGATCGCGGCCCGGCACGGGAAGGGGTGAGCGGTCGATGGACCCGGCCTCCGACGCGGCGGTCCGACTCCGGGCCGAGCACGACGCGCTCGCCGAGCGGCTCGGGGTCCGCCGCTCGGTCGATCACGTGAAGGAGGGTGGGGTGCTCGCCTTCTTCACCGTCATCGCCGGCGGGATGTCGGCCAAGCTCGCCTGGGATCGCTGGGGGTGGCTGCCGCGGCGCGCCCCCATCCCGCCCGACGGGCTGCCCCTCTGGTTCCTCGCCGCCCTGCTCGTGGCGCTGCTGCTGCTGCTCTCCACCGTCCGGGCGTTCCGGATCGCCCGGCTCTACCGCGCCGAGGAGGACGCGCTCTTCGCGCGGCTCCTCGATCTCCGCCGGGCGCTCGGCCTCGATCGATGAGCCGGCGGGGACGCCTCCTGGTGCTCGAGGGGCTCGACGGGGCCGGGACGACCACCCAGTCGCGCCTCCTCGGCGCCCGGCTCGCCGCCGGCGGCCGCCGCGTCCACGTCACCGCCGAGCCGTCGGGGGGGCCCATCGGCGCGCTCCTCCGGCTGGCCCTGCAGGGGCGGGTCGTCGGCCGCGGCGGTGCGCCGCTCGACCCCGGCGCCCTCGCCCTCCTCTTCGCCGCCGACCGGCTCGACCACGTCGCCGGCGAGATCGAGCCGCGCCTCGCCGCCGGCGTCGACGTGATCTCCGATCGCTTCACCCTCTCGTCGCTCGCCTACCAGTCGATCGCCACCGGGTCGCCCTCCTGGGTGGCCGCCATCAACGCGCGCGCCCCGGTCCCCGACCTGACCGTCTTCCTCGAGGTCCGGCCGGCGATCGCGCTCGCCCGCCGGCGCGCGACCGGGACCGCGCCCGAGCTCTACGAGGTGGACGCGTTCCAGCGCCGCGTGGCCGCGAGCTACCGGCGGGCGCTCGCGGCGGTCCGGCGAGCCGGGCAGCGGGTGGTCTCGCTCGACGGGGAGCGACCGATCGAGGAGGTGGCCGAGGCGGTCGCCGGGCTGGTGGCGGCGCCGCGCCGGCGGTAGCGTCCCGCCCATGCCGGATCCCACCGCCGCCCTCGTCGTCGTCGGGAGCGAGGTCCTCTCGGCCAAGGTCGTGGACGAGAACGGCCCCTGGCTGGCGCGGCGGCTGCGCGAGCTCGGGGTCGGGCTCCGGGCCATCGTGACCGTCCCCGACCGGTTCGACGACGTCATCGAGGCGGTCGACCGCGAGCGGCGCCGGGTCGGCTGGCTCTTCACCTCTGGTGGCGTCGGCCCGACCCACGACGATCTGACCGTGCCGGCGGTGGCCCGGGCGCTGGGGCGGCCGCTGGCCCGCTGCGAGCCGCTCGCCCGCGCGATCCGCGAGCTGCACCGCCGGCACCACCTCGGCGAGGAGGCGCCGGCGGCCGCGCTCCGGATGGCCGAAGTCCCGGAGGGGACGGAGCTGGCGGGGGACCCGGACTTCCCGACCCTGATCTGCGAGAACGTCGTCATCCTGCCCGGGGTCCCCCGCTTCTTCCGGTGGCAGCTCGACCGGATCGCGGGGCGCCTCGCGGGCCCGCCCTTCTGGCTCGCGAACGTCTTCCTCGCGATCACCGAGGACCGGATCGCGGCGCGGCTCGACGCCGTGGCCCGGGCCCGGCCCGAGGTCGAGATCGGGAGCTACCCCCGGTTCGACGACGCCGACCACGCCGTGAAGCTGACGGTCGAGGCCCGCGCGCCGGAGCCGGTGGAGGCCGCGCTCGCCGAGATCCTCGCGGCGCTCCCGGCGGGCGCCGTGCTGCGGGTGGAGCGCGTGCCGCCGCCCGGGCGCGGCGGCTGATCGGGCCTCACCCGCCGAGCCGCCGCGGCCCCGCCCGCTCCCCATCGAGCTCGAAGGCGCCGACCATCGCGGCCAGCGCCTCGGCCTGGCCGGAGAGCTCGCCGGCGGCCGAGGAGGACTGCTCGGCGCTGGCGGCGTTCTGCTGGGTGACCTTGTCCATCTCGCCGACGGCCACGCCCACCCGCCCGATCCCGGCCGCCTGCTCGGTCGCGGCGGCGCTGATCTCGGAGACGATCTCCGAGACCTGCTCGGTCCCGGTCACGATCTCGCCGAGGGTGCTCGCGACCTGGCGGGAGCTGGTCTCGCCCTCGCTCGCCTCCCGGACCGACTGCCGGATGAGGGTCTCGGTCTTGCTGGCCGCCTCCTTGGCCCGCAGCGCGAGGGAGCGCACCTCCTCGGCGACCACCGCGAAGCCCCGGCCGGCGTCGCCGGCGCGCGCGGCCTCGACCGCGGCGTTCAGGGCGAGGAGGTTGGTCTGGAAGGCGATGTCGTTGATGTCCTTGATGATCTGCGAGGTCCCCTCGGCGCTCTCGCGGATCCGGCCCATCGCGGCCTGCATCCGCGCCACCGCCTCGACCCCGTTCGCCGCCGCCTCGCGCGCGCTGCGCGCCAGCGCGTTCGCCTGCTCGGCGCTGCCCGCGGCGCGCCGGCTGGTCCCCGACACCGACTCGAGATCGGCGGTGGTCGACTCGAGCGCCGCCGCCTGCTCCGACGCGCCGGCCGCGACCGCCTGGCTCGACGCGGCGATCTGGGTCGCAGCGGCGGAGACCTGCTGGACCGCGCCGGCGACCTGCGTGAGCGCGCCCTGGAGCGCCTCCGCCGTCCCGTTGACCGACGCCTCGAGCCGGGCGTGATCTCCCCGGTAGGACCCCTGCACGCGGGCGCGGAGGTCCCGGCGGGCGAGCTGCTCGAGGACCTGCGAGGCCTCCCCGATCGGCGCCAGGACGGCGTCCAGGGTCCGGTTCACCCCGGCGACGATCTCCCGGTAGGCGCCGTGGTGGCGGGAAGGATCGGCGCGGACCGAGAGCTCGCCCGCGACGGCGGCGGCGACGAGCGCCTCGGCGTCGGTCGAGAGCCCCCGGATGGCGGCGGTGCACCGGTCGAGGTTCGCGCGGATCCCCTCGAAGTCGCCGGGCCAGGAGCCGGCGATCGGCGGCGGGACGTCGCCGCGGGCGAGCCGGTCGAGGTGCTCGGCCGCGAGGTGGAGCGGCCCGACGACCCCGTCGAGCGTCCGATCGATGCCGTCGACGATCCGGCGGAAGTCGCCCTGGTGGCGCGCCGGGTCGGCGCGCGCGGAGAGCCGCCCCTCGGCCCCGGCGAGGGCGAGCGCCTCGGCGTCGGCCACCAGCGCGGCCACGGCCGCCGAGCAGGCGTCCAGGTTCTGGCGCAGCCGGTCCAGATCCCCCGGCCAGCTCTTCCCGATGGGAGGCGGCACGTCCCCCCGGGCCAGCCGATCGACCTGGTGCGCCGCCGCCTCGAGCGGCTCCACGAACCGATCGAGGAGCGCGTTCACGCCGCCGATCAGCTCCAGGTGGTAGCCCTGGTAGCGGCCGAGATCGGCGCGCTGGTGGAGCCGCCCGGCCACCGCCCCCTCGGTGAGGAGCCGGACGTCCTCGCTCCGCCGGGCCAGGATCGCGATGAGCCGGTTCCAGCTCTCCTCCATGCGGGCCAGCTCCCCGCGGTAGCCGGCGTCGACCCTCGGCGGGACCACGCCGCGCGACAGCTGGTCGACGTTGTCGCACGAGAGGCGGAGCGGCGCGGCGAGCAGCTCGACGGTGGCGTTGAGCCCCCGGACGACCGGCCGGAACTCGCGCGGCACCACCGCCTCGTCGCCGCGGACGTCGAGCCGGCCCTCGAGCGCCGCGTCGGAGGTCTTCGCCGCCTCGCCGATGAGCGCCGCGAGCGCCCGGTCGACGGCGCGGCCGATGGCGAGCGCGATCACCAGCACCACCAGCGCCCCGACGCCGAGCACCGCGAGCTCGACCGCGATCTGCCGCGCCTGCGCCTCCCGCGCCGCGCCATCGCTCGCGGCGGTGTCGGCCCGGACCGCCGCGTCGAGCCGCGCGATCGCCTCGTCGATGTCGGTCGCCCGGTGGTGGAGCGTCTCCCACCGGGCCCAGAGCCGTCGCTCGACGTCCGACCGCCGGGCCGGGTCCCCGCCCCGGCCGGCGAGGCCGTCGCGCTCGGCGATCCGGTCGCGCATGTCGTGGGCGTCGCCGAGCCAGGCGGCGAGGAGCACCCGCGTGTCCGGCCAGAGGCGGCGCATCGCGTCGGTCGGGGGGAGCCCGTCGAGCGCCCTCATCGATCGCTCGACGGCCTCGAGCGAGCCCCGCACCCGATCGCGGAAGAGGCTCCCGTCGCCGTGGCAGCCCCCGCAGTCGCCCCGCGCCATCACCGACTCCGTCGCCGGGCCGAGCGCCTGCTGCGCGAGGAACTGGTTCGTCGACCGGAAGGCCTCCTCCACCCCGGCGAGCGCCCGGGCGACCGGGAACTGGGCCTCCGAGATGTTCACGAGCTCGACGCGGATGTCGCGCGAGGCGACGTAGGACGCCGCGCCGACGATCATCGCGACCGCGAGCGCGGCGATGAAGCCGAGGAGCACCTTGGTCCGGGTCTTCATCTCGTGCATGCGCACCTCGGGGAGGGCTCGGTCAGGAGACGTTCACGCCCCGCCGGGAGAGGATGGTGGCGCGACACGCGCCCCGACGCCATCCCACGAAGCTCGATCCCGCAGGAAACTCGACGCCCCGCGGAACCCCCGGAAGGAGGGGCGGTGGCGCCCTGCGCCGGCGGGGCAGGGGAGCGCACCGCCGAGCGGTGACGGTCCCTGTGGGCAAAGGACGCCGACCGGCGGCGGCGTCCCACACCCGGCCCGGGGCGACCGGGCATCGCGCCAGGCGATGGGGGTGGCGGCCGCTGCCGAGATCGTCGAGCAAGCCGCAGCGGGGGGGCGGCGACCGGCGCGCGCGCTCAGGCGACCGCCGTCCGGAGGCGCTGTCGCAGCTCGAGGTGCGCCGCCGAGGCCGCGAAGGCGAGGAGCGCGTCGATCGCCGCCTCCGGCCCCCATCCGGCGACCTCCCGTGCCCCGCCTCCGGAGCCTTCCCACCGATCCGGATCGCGGCGGAGGAGATCGAGCGCGGTCCCGACGTCCCCGCAGAGCACCAGCCCGGCCCGATCGGCGGTCGCCGCGGCCCCACGGGAGATGGCCGCGAGGCTGAGCGGCGCCCCGGCGCGTGCCGCCTGTGCCGCCGCCGTGAGCTCCCGTCGCCGCCGCCGCGGGACCGCGCGCCGCAGCCGCCGGGCGAGCTCCGGCGCGGCGGCGCCGGCCCCGCCGGCCCCGAAGGATCGGAGCGCCTCGAGGGCGGCGTACGCCTCGCCCTCCGGCCCCCGCCCGAGGAAGGCGGCGCCGGTGCGCAGCTCCGCGGCCACCCGCCCGAGGAGGAACCGCAGCTCGCGCGGCGTGGTCAGCTCC
>JAJXSQ010000054.1 GCA_021784495.1 Myxococcales bacterium
CCGCCGACGACCCGCTCGGCGCGCACCGCCGCGAAGGGGCGGTCGGCGTCCGCCGCGCCGGGGGGCTCGAGCTCGAGCCGCGCGCGCCCCGGCGTGGCGACGAGGATCCGGGCCGGGAGCGTCAGGAGGCCACCGGGAGCGGGCCAGCGCGCCGCGAGCGGAGCGGTCGCCGCGCCGCGGAGCTCGAGGATCCCCTGGGCCTCCAGCTCCGGCGCCTCGAGCGAGGCCCGGTGCCCGGCGGTCCGCGCGAGGATCGCCCGGGGCGGCAGGAGGTAGGCGAGGGCGGGGAGGGCGGCGGCCGCGAGGAGCGCCGCGCCCAGCCGCCGGCCGGTCACAGCGCCTCCTGGAGCCAGGCCCGGAGCGGCCCGGCGATCTCCGGTCGCTTGAGCGCGAAGGCGAAGTTGGCCTTCAGGTAGCCGAGCCGGTCGCCGGCGTCGTACCGCTCCCCCTCGAAGCGGTAGCCGAGGAGCCCCTCCTCGCGCGCCAGGACCGCGAGGGCGTCGGTCAGCTGGATCTCCCCCCCCTGGCCCGGCCGGATCCGCTCCAGGATCTCGAAGATCCGCGGCGGGAGGACGTAGCGCCCGATGACCGCCAGGTTCGACGGCGGCGCCTCGCGCGGCTTCTCGACGAGCCGTTCGATCCGGGTGGTGCGCGGCGCGATCTCCCGGCCGGAGGCGATGCCGTAGAGGCAGGCCTCGGCCGGCGGGACCTCCATGAGGGCGATGGTCCCCAGGCCGTGGCGGGCGTGGCACTCGGCGAGCTGGCGCGTCCCCGGGACCTGGGCGTCGATCACGTCGTCCCCGAGCATGACGACGAAGGGCTCGTCCCCGACCAGGTCGCGGGCGCAGAGCACCGCGTGGCCGAGGCCGAGCGGCTCGTGCTGCCGGACGGTCACCACGTTCGCCAGCCGGGCGATGGCCCGCATCTGCTCGCGGAGCTCGTGCTTGCCGGTCCGCTCGAGGTGGGCCTCCAGCTCGCTCGCCAGGTCGAAGTGGTCGACGATCGAGTCCTTGCCGCGGGCGCAGATCAGGATCACGTCGCGCACCCCGGCGGCGACCGCCTCCTCGATGATGTACTGGATCGTCGGCTTGTCGACGATGGGGAGGAGCTCCTTGGGGACCGCCTTGGTGGCCGGGAGGAAGCGGGTCCCCAGGCCGGCGGCCGGGATGACGGCCTTGCGGATGGGCATCGGCATGGGGGCGGACTCTAGCATCGAACTTTGCGCCGCCGCCTCGCCGCACGTATCCTCCGCCGGGTGCCCCGCCGGCCCCTGCTCGCCCTCCTCGCCCTCCTCGCGGCGTCCGCCGCCGGCGCCACCCCGCCGCCCGGCGGGGTCGCCGATCTGATCGGCGCCCGCGGGCTGGGGCTCGGCGCGTCGATCGCGCTCACCGGCACCGCCGACGCCGCCTTCGTCAACCCGGCGGCCGACGCGGCGCAGCAGCGCTACTCCATCGACGCCCTCTACCTCGCCGACCGCCGGGGGAGCGCGAACGCCGGCCAGTACCTCGGCGCCGGCGTCGCCGACTCCCTCTCCTCGCCGGTGGCGGCGTCGTTCGCCTACGTCCGGTCGACGACCGGTGTCCAGGCCGGGAGCGTCCTCTACGGCGGGCTCGCCACCGCGGTCGCCCCGGGGCTCTACCTCGGCGCCCAGGCCCACGCCCTGCTCCTCGACGGGGCCGCCCCGGTGCGCGTGGTGACGGCCGACGCCGGCCTGCTCTGGCAGGTGGCGAGCCTCCTCACCGTCGGCGCCGCCGGCTACAACCTGATCCCGGTCGGCCAGCCGATCGCCGCGCCGCGGGGGCTCGGCGCCGGCCTCGCCATCGGGAACGACACCGCCTTCAAGGTCGCCGGAGACTACCGCGCCGACCTGGTGCGCGACGGCCACACGACGAGCGTCTTCGGCGGCGGGCTGGAGGCGCTCCTCGGCGGGATGGTGCCGGTCCGCGGCGGGATCGTGCGGGACCAGACCCTCGGGACGTCGTGGTGGAGCGCCGGGCTCGGGCTGGTGACCCCCGACGGCTTCGCGGTCGACGTCGGCTACCGGCAGTCGATCGAGAGCCCGGACGCCCGGATCGTCGGCGTGTCGATCAAGAAGTTCATCCTGAACTAGGGCTCGGCGGCGCCGGCGGGGAGGGCGCGGGCCAGCAGCGCGGCGAGCCGCGCCCCGCTCCCGTCCGCGCCGGTGAACTCCACGCCCGCGCGCCGCGCCGGGCGGGAGGCGTGGCGCACGACGCAGCCGACCGCCGGCGCGCCGGGGAGGGTGGGGACCCGGAGCTGGGCCCGCAGGCCGACCTCGGGAGGATCGTCGATCTCCAGGAGGGCCCCCCCGGCCGACACGTCCTGCAGCCGGACCACGAAGGTGCCGACGTCGAGGTCGAGGCGCGCCTCGCAGGAGACCGGCCGCCGGACGAGGTCCCCGCGCCGCCGCTCGATCCAGCGCCGCTCGGCGCGGAGCGCCGCCTCGACCGAGGTGGGGAGCGGGCCCGCGAGCCGGGCCTCGATCCGCCGCCGGTCCTGGTCGAGCGCCTGGACCGCCGGGAGCCACTCCTGTCGTTCGCGATCGTCGGCCATCCGCGCTCCGCCCCCCAAGCCATGCAGGCGCCTCGCCACACCGCGCCCCGTCGTCTCGGCCCGATCCGGAGGGTCGGGGCGCCGCCGGGTCACCGCGGACCCGTCTTCCTCGGCCCCACCACCGTCGGCAGGACAACCGGCGCGCCGGTCGTTCCATTCTCGCCCCGCCAGACCGGGATCCCCCAGACCTCGCGCACGAGCGTCGCGGTGAGGACCTCGTCCGGGCGCCCCTCGGCCACCACCCGGCCGGCCGCCATCACCACCAGCCGGTCGCAGGCGGCCGCGGCCAGGTTCAGGTCGTGCAGCACCGCCACCACCGCCAGCCCGCCGCGCGCCGCGACCCGCGCCATCTCCATCGCCGCCACCTGGTGGGCGAGGTCGAGGAAGGCGGTCGGCTCGTCGAGGAGGAGGACGCGCGGCTCCTGCGCCAGCGCGCGGGCGAAGAAGACCCGCCGCCGCTCCCCGCCCGAGAGGGCGTCCACGCGGCGCGCGGCGAGGTGGTCGAGGTCGCAGGCCGCGAGCGCCCCGGCCACCGCGCCGGCGTCGAACCGGTCGGCGAGCGCAAGCAGCCCCTGGTGCGCCGCCCGGCCCATCATCACCGCCTCGCGCACCGTGAAGGGCCAGTCGAGCCGGGGCTCCTGCGGGACGAGCGCGCAGAGCCGGGCCACCGTCCGGCGGGGGGCCGCGTGCGGATCGACGCCGGCGAGCCGGACCGTCCCGCCGGAGGGGGCGAGGAGGCCGGCCACCAGCCGGACCAGCGTCGACTTGCCGGCGCCGTTGGGGCCGAGCAGGCCCACGAACTCCCCCTGGCGCGCGGCGAGGGAGGCCCCGTCCACCGCGGGCCGGTCTCCGTAGGAGAAGCGGACGTCGCGGAGCTCGACGATCGGGTCGGGCCAGGGGGGGCCGGCCGGGCGGGGGGCGGTCACGCGCGCGCCGCCGCCTCGCGCCGCGTCGTCCGGCGCAGGAGCCAGAGGAAGAAGGGGCCGCCGACGAAGGCGGTCACCGCGCCGACCGGCGGCTCGGTCCCCAGGGAGAGGAAGAGGAGGCGCGCCAGGGCGTCGGCGGCGACCAGGAAGGCGGCGCCGAAGAGGGCCGAGGCGGGGAGCAGGAGGCGGTGGTCGGGGCCGACGAGTCGCCGGACCAGGTGCGGGACGATGAGGCCGACGAACCCGACCATCCCGGCGAGCGACACCGCCGCGCCGGTGGCCGCCGAGGCGGCGAAGAAGACGATGGCGCGGGCGCGGCGCACATCGACGCCCAGCGCCGCCGCCTCCTCGTCGCCGAGGGTGAGGAGGTTGAGCTGGCCGGAGAGGAGGACGAGCGCGGCGAGCGCGGCCAGGACCAGGGCCGCCCCGACCGCGATCGCCCCGCCCGACTCGTAGCCGATCGCGCCGCTCAGCCAGTAGAGCAGCCGCGCCCCCTCCTCCGGCGGCGCCAGCAGCTTGAGGAGGGTGATCACCCCGGCGACGAAGGCGTTGAAGACGATCCCGACGAGGAGCGCCGCCTCGGGGACGAGGCGGCCGCCGATCCGGCCGAGGCCGAAGACGAGGAGGGTCGCCAGCGCCGCGCCGGCCACCGCCCCGAGCGCGACCGGCGGCGCCGCGCCGGCGAGCAGCCCCGCCCCGGTCGAGATCGTGCCCAGGCCGGCGGCGGCGAGCAGGACGAGGGAGCCGCCGAGCGCCGCCCCCCCGGAGACCCCGAGGACGAACGGCTCGGCGAGCGGGTTGCGCAGGAGCGCCTGGAGCGCGGTGCCGGCGCCGGCGAGCGCCGCCCCGGCCAGCGCCGCGACCGCGGCGCGCGGCAGGCGCAGTCCGAGGAGGATGGCGCGGTCCGGCTCGACGCCGGCCAGGGCCGCGGCGAGCGAGACCGGGTGCGGGCCGAGGAGGCAGGAGAGGACGACCGCGGCGGCGGTGGCCAGGAGCCCCGCGGCGAGCGCGGCGACGAGCCGGCGCCGGCGCGCGGCGATCACCGCCGCGCCCCCGCGGGGAGGGCGTCGAGGAGCCGGTCGAGCGCGGCGAACATCCGGGGGCCGGGGCGGAGGAGGCCGTCGTCCGGGAGCCGGACGACCGCCCCGCGGGCGACCGCCGGGATGGCGGCGAGCCGCGCCATCCCCCCCGGCGGCTCGCCGATCGCGGCGTCGATCACCAGCTCCGGGTCGGCGGCGATCGCCAGCTCGACCGGGTAGACCGGCCAGGGCCGATCCCCCCCGACGACGTTCACCAGGCCGGCGAGCCGGAGGAGCTCGTCGGGGAAGCTCCCCGGTCCGGCCACCACCAGCGGATCCTGCCCCACGACGAAGAGGACCCGCCGGTGCGCGCCCCGCGCCCCGCGGGCCCGGAGCCGCTCGAGCGCCTCCCCGGCGCGCCGGGCGAGCGCCTCGCCGGCGGCGCGATCGCCGACGGCGTCGCCGACGAGCCGCGCCTCGGCGATCACGTCGGCCACCGAGACGACCGGGAGGGCGAGGATCGCGAAGGCGCCGTGGGCGAGCTCGGCCGTCCGGCGGATGGCCGGCAGCGCGCCGCCGTCGGTGACCCAGAGGACCAGGTCGGGCCGCGCGGCGAGGATCGCCTCCGGGTCGGGGTCGAGGAAGCCGCCGACCCGGGCCGCGCCGGCGACCTCCGGCGACCGGTCCACCCGGGTCACGCCGACGATCCGGTCGGCGTCCCCGAGGGCGATCAGCGTGTCGGTGAGGCTCGGCGCGAGGCTCACGATCCGCCGCGCCGCCCCCCGCGGTCGGGGCCCGATCCAGACCGCGCCCCCCGCGGCCGCCCCGGCGGAGGTCGGGCGCAGCCCCTCCTCGCCGCCGCGCCCGGGGGCCGGTGCGGCGAGGAGGAGGGCGGCCGCGAGGGCTAGAAGGCGCATGCGAGATCGGAGGCCCAGGCCCAGCCGTAGGTCCCGGTCGGGCAGACGGTGACCGGGGCCCCGACGGTGCGCGCCAGCGGATCGAAGGGGAGCACCGCCCCGGAGGCCTGATCGGTGACGTACCCCTTCCCGCCGCAGAAGGCGAGGCTGCCGGGGACGATCGACGTCGCCGCGAGCGGCGCGCCGATCACCGGCGCCGACGACACGTCGATGGGGAGGAGGGTGCCGGGCGCCTGGGCCGGGTAGGAGAACGAGCCGCAGGCGACCCAGAGGGTGGTGCCCTCGAGCGCCAGGGCGCCGGGGTTCTCGCAGGCGGTCCCCAGATCCAGGATGGAGAGGGCGTCGCCGTTGGCGGTGTCGATGACCGCCAGCCGCCCCGAGCCGGCCGGCTGGATGTAGCCGGTGAAGCCGCCGGTGCTGGCGAGCTGCAGGTTCGCCAGCGTGACGTAGACCCGGCTGCCGGCCGCCTTCACGGCGCCCGGGAAGGGGAGGGCGCCGCTGGTCGCCGCGCCGGGGACGCCGAGGACCGGGATCTGCTTCTCGAACGCGCCGCAGGGGATCCGGCAGACGCCGCCGATGCAGCCGCGGCCGGTCGGGCAGGCGCCGCCGCCGCTGCACGTCGGCGCGGTCGGATCGGGGGCCGCGCAGGCGTCGAGGGAGAGGTCGACGACGGCGATCGCCTGCCCCCCGCTCGACGGGCTCTCGCCGTAGAGGGCGACGAAGGCGCGCCCGCCCAGGACGTCGACGCCGTGCGGGAAGAGGCCCGCCGCCTGGGCGGCGGGGGTGGCGGCGAGCGGGATCGAGTCGAGGACGGCCGCGGTCGCCGGATCGAAGACCACCAGCGTCTGGGCGCTGTCGTCGGAGGCGAGCAGCAGCTGATCGCTGGCCTGGAGCGCCTCGACGTCGCTGTCGTAGGGGACGAGGTCGAAGGGATCGACGCTCGACGGGACGCGGGCGTCGAGCGGGATCGAGGCCACGCCCGCCGGGTAGCTCACGCTGGCCCAGACGCTCGAGTCGACGACGGCCAGCGCCTGGGGGCTGCCGCCCAGGAGGCGGGCCGGGCCGGCCGCGGCCAGCGCGGCGTCGACCGGCTGGACGGTGTCGGTCGCGTAGCAGGCCACCTCGATCTCCGAGACGCAGGCCCCGCTCCGGCAGGTCTGGCCGGCGGCGCAGGCCGCGCCGCAGGCGCCGCAGTCGGCCCGGTCGGAGAGCAGGTCGACGCAGGAGCTGCCGCAGCCGGCCAGCCCCCCGGGGCAGGAGCTCACGCAGGCGGTGGTCGCCGGGCTGCCGGTGGTCGCGCAGAAGGAGGCGCCCCCGGTGCAGGCGGCGCCGCAGGCGCCGCAGTTGGCCCCGTCGGTGAGCAGGTCGACGCAGGCGCCCGCGCAGTCGCTGGCGCCGGCGACGCAGCCGCAGCTGCCGGCGGTGCAGACCGAGAGCGGGCCGCAGGAGGTGGCGCAGGCGCCGCAGTGGGCGGCGTCGACGGCGAGGTCGACGCAGCTGCCGCCGCAGTCGACCTGCCCCTGCGGGCAGACGAGCGAGGTGGAGCAGGCCGCCAGGGCGAGCGGCGCGAGGAGCAGGGCGAGGCGGAGCGGTCGGGTCATGGTCTTCCTTCCGTGCGGGACCCGGCGCGGAGGGTGACCATCACCGTCCGCCCGGGGAGGGGGTTGCCGAGGGGGTCGAGCTGGGTCCGGACGTCGAGGACGTTCAGCACCTCGAGGTGGACCCAGAGCTCCGGGTCGCGCCAGACGCGCGCCGAGGCGCCGGCGTTCCAGACGACCGCCGCCGGGATCGGGTCGACGTTGCGCAGGTCGAGGAACTGCCGGCTCACCCAGTGGAGCTCGACGTGGGCGGCGACCGGGCCCGGCTCGAGCGAGGCGCGGGCGAAGAGCCGGTGGCGCGGCCGCTCCGGGAGCCAGTTGCCGACCACGCCGGCGACGTCGTGCAGGTCCTCGGTGAAGAGGTAGGTGTAGGAGGCGGCGCCGGAGAGGCCGAGGAGCGCCGGGAGGGGCACCGTCGCCAGCTCGGCCTCGGCGCCGGCGGCGATCGACTCGCCGGTGTTGAACGGCTCGAGCCGGCCGCTCGCGCTCGTCGGCTCGTAGACGATCAGGTCGTGGTAGCGCGTGGCGTAGGGGCCGGCGCTGGCGTGGCCGCCGGGCCCCTCGTAGACCAGGGCGGCGTCGATCGACTCGGCCCGCTCCGGCCGGAGATCGGGGTTGGGGGCGGCGATCCCCTGCTGCAGGTAGAGCTCGGTGAGGCTGGGCGGCCGGAAGGTGCTGCCGGCGCTGGCGCGGACGGAGAGGCCGCCCGAGAGCCGCAGGCGCGCCCCGAGCTTCGCGGAGAGCCCGCCGAACGGCCCCTGCTGCTCGGCGCGCAGCGCCGGGGAGAGCCGGAGGCGGCCGCCGAGGAGGTCGAGGTCGTCGGCGAGGGAGGCCGCGCCGCTGGTGAGCTGGCGGGTCGGGCCGTCGCCGAGGAGCACGAGGAGCTCGTCGTCGATCGAGGCGCCGACCGTGAGGAGCCCGCCGGGGTGGGCCCAGCTCACCTCCTCGTCGAGGCCGGTGGCGCCGCCGCGCTGGCGGTAGAGGAGGGGGTCGACGAAGGTGTCGAGCAGGTCGAGGCGGAGGTGCGCCCGGGTCGAGAGGGTGACGCCGGGGAGCGGCCCCGGCGACTCGAGGCGGGCGGCGAGGAGCGCCCGGCCGTCCTCCTGCCAGTCGGTCGGGGTGACGGCGTACTCGTTCCCCGGGAGGCCGCGCCGCCCCCCGGAGAGCTGCGCCAGCACGTCGAGCCGGGAGTCGCCGAGATTGGCGGCGAGCTTCAGGATCCCGCCGCCGTGGAGCGCCGCGTCGTTCGCCCGGGTCACCTCGACCTGCGGGGCGCCCCCCGCGCCGAAGAGGTAGGGGTAGTCGCCGCGCGTCGAGTCGACCTCGGCGGCGGCCAGGACCGAGACCGAGCGCCCGAGCTCGAAGGCGCCGCTCGCCGAGCCGTTCAGGGTGCCGAAGGAGCCGGAGGTCGCCTCGGCCGCCCAGGTGCCGGGCTCGGGGCGCCGGGTGATGACGTCGACCGCGCCGCCGAGCGCCCCGGCCCCGTACCGCGCCCCCTCGGCCCCCCGCGCGACGTCGAGGCGGCCGATCCAGGAGGCCGGGATCGTCGAGAGGTCGACCGCGCCCCCGGCCGCGGTGTTGAGCGGCAGGCCGTCGAGCAGGATCAGGACGTCGTCGGCCGTCGAGCCGCGGATCTGGATGGTGGCGAGCTGCCCGAGCCCGCCGTAGTTCAGGACGGCGACGCCGGGCGCGGTGGAGACGAGCGCGGCGACGTCCTTCGCCTCCCCCTGGTAGCGGGACGGATCGACGACGGTCTCGGAGGCCGTCGGGTCGGCCGGCGCCGGGAGGCGCGCCCCGACCACGTCGATCGACTCGTCGTGCGCCTCCGGCAGGTCCCCGGCGCGGGCCGGCGAGCCGAACGACAGCGACAGGGCGACGACGCCCGGGAAGACGAGCTTCGAGCTCAACGTGCGCGCCTCCTTCGGGCGCGACTCGCGTGGCCCGGGCGAGGTGCCCGGGCCGGCTCGAAGGGAGGTCTCCTGGCTCCCGGGGCCGCTGGCGACGGAGGGCCGTCGCAGCTCGCCTCCCTCCACCTTCCCGCCGCGACCGCGCGGCAGTGGTGACGTCCTCGAGGGTGGCTTCTCCCCGGCTACAGTGGCGGGACCGCGCCGGCGTTCGACCGGACTTCCCTGTTCCTCCGAGCGGGTGAAACAGGTCCTGGGTACAGGAGCCGGCGTGGTCCGTCAAGCGGGTGGGGCTCACTTCCGCGGGGGCGGGGCGGCCGGCGCGCCGCCGGTGACCTGGAGGTGCGGGCGGACGCGGCCGAGCCACTTCGCCCCGAAGCCCTTCACCTGGAGCAGGTCCTCCACGCGCCGGAAGGGCTGGTGGGCCCGCTGCGCCAGGATCGCCTGCGCCCGCCGCTGGCCGACGCCCGGCAGGCGCATCAGCTCGCCGGCGCTGGCGCGGTTCAGGTCGATCCGGTCCGCCGGACCGAGCGGCTTCTTCTCGGCGAGCGCCGGACCGGCGACGAGGAGGCACCCGGCCAGGAGGGCGGCGCGGAGCGGCGCGATCACGGGCGCACCTCCTCGGGCGCCGGGCGGCGGTGGCCGCCGGCGGCCGCCGCGATCGCCGGGGGGGTCGCGCCCA
>JAJXSQ010000055.1 GCA_021784495.1 Myxococcales bacterium
GCGCCCCGGCGCCTCCCGATGGACCGGCCGCGTCGCCGCCCACGCCCGGGGGGCCCGCCGCCCCCTCCGACCGGGCGATCCCGCCGCCCTAGCGCCCCCGCGCCCGGCGGAACCAGGCGAGCGTCCGGGAGAGCCCCTCGGCGAGCGGGACCTCCGGCCGCCACCCGATCGCGGCGAGGGCGGCGGAGGGATCGATGCAGGACCGGCGCTGCTCTCCGAGGCGGCCCGGCGCATGGCGCGGGGCGGCGTGGACCCCCGCCGCGCCCGCCAGGAGCTCGTGGAGCCGGTTCACGTCGGTCTCCACGCCGGTGGCGACGTTCAGGGCCCCGGCGAACCCGCGCTCGGCGGCCAGGAGGTTGGCCCGGGCGACGTCCTCGACGAAGACGTAGTCGCGGGTCTGACGGCCGTCGCCGTACACGGTGCAGTCCTGCCCGTCGAGGAGGCGGCCCGCGAAGATGGCCACCACGCCCGCCTCGCCGTGGGGATCCTGCCGCGGGCCGTAGACGTTGGCGTAGCGGAGCGCGGCGTAGGGGATGCCGTACGCGGCCTGGTAGACGCCCAGGTAGAGCTCGCTCGCGGCCTTGGCGGCGCCGTAAGCCGAGATCGGGCGCTGCGGGTGGCGCTCGGGGGTCGGGATCTCGCCGGTGTCGCCGTAGGTGGCGCCGCCGCTGGACGCGAAGAGCACCTGCCGGACCGTGCCGGCGCGGACGGCCGCCTCCATGAGGTTCAGGAGGCCGCCGAGGTTCACGTCGGCGTCGGTGCGCGGGTCGGCCATCGAGCGCCGGACGTCGATCTGGGCCGCGTGGTGGCAGAGCACCTCGGGCCGCTCGCGCGCCACCGCCTCGGCGGCGGCCCCGCTCCGCACGTCGCACGGGTAGAGGCGGACCTCGGGGGGGAGGTTCTCCCGCCGCCCGGTGGAGAGGTCGTCGATGACCGCGACCTCCCAGCCGGCCGCCAGGAAGCGCTCCGCCACGGTCGAGCCGATGAACCCCGCCCCACCGCTGATGAGGATCCGCCGCGCCATCCCGCCCCCGCGCGGATCAGCCGCCCGCCGCGAGCCGCGCCCGGAACCAGGGCACCGTCCGCCGCATCCCCTCCTCGAAGTCCACCGCCGGCGCCCAGCCGAGCAGCTCGCGCGCGCGGGAGACGTCGGGCCGCCGGAGCCGGGGATCGTCCTGCGGCAGCGGCGCGAAGACGATCGGCGCGGCGATCCCGGTGTGGCGCCGCACCGCCTCGGCGAACCGGAGGATGGTCATCTCCTCCGGGTTGCCGATGTTGACGGGATCGCCGACGTCGGAGCGGAGCAGGCGCCACATCCCCTCGACGTTGTCGTCGACGAAGCAGAAGCTCCGGGTCTGGGAGCCGTCGCCGAAGACCGTCAGCGCCTCGCCCCGGAGCGCCTGCGCGACGAGGCTGGGGACCACCCGCCCGTCGTCGAGCCGCATCCGCGGCCCGTAGGTGTTGAAGATCCTCGCGATCCGGGTCTCGACCCGGCGGTAGCGGCGGTAGGCCATGGTGATCGCCTCGCCGAAGCGCTTGGCCTCGTCGTAGACGGCCCGCGGCCCGATGGGGTTCACGTTGCCCCAGTAGCTCTCGCGCTGCGGGTGCTCGAGGGGATCGCCGTAGACCTCGGAGGTGGAGGCGAGGAGGAACCGCGCCCCCTTCGCCTCGGCGAGCCGCAGCCCGCTCTCGACCCCGAGGGAGCCGACGTGCATCGTCTCGAACGGATGGGCGAGGTAGTCGATCGGCGACGCCGGCGAGGCGAAGTCGAGCACCGCGTCGACCGGGCCGGCGACCTCCAGCGGCAGGCAGACGTCCTGCTCGAGGAAGTCGAAGCGCGCCTCCCGCGCGAGGTGCTCGAGGTTGCGCCTCGTCCCGGTGATGAGGTTGTCCACTCCGAGGACGCTCCAGCCCTCGGCGAGGAACCGGTCCGCGAGGTGGCTGCCGATGAACCCCGCCGCCCCGAGGATGACCGCCCGCCGCTCCCCCATCCGCCTACCCCTTCCCCCGCCCGAGATCCTCGAGCGTCAGCTGGCCGGGCAACGCGCCCCGGTACTTCTCCAGCACCAGGTCGATCCCCTGCCGGACGTACTCCGCCACCGGCACCCGCGTCCGATCGTGGAGCAGCTTCAGCCGCTCGCTCTGCTCGGGCGTGATGTAGACCGTCGTCGAGATCTTCTTGCGCGCCATGGCCTTGGACCGCGTGAACGTAGGTGACCATCGACGGCCTGTCAAACCGGCGCGTCCGACCGGCGCGGCCCACCCGGCCCACCCGGCCCACCCGGCCGGCCCGCGGGCGGTGCCGGTCCGGACCGGCACCTTGAGCCCGGGGGATCCTGCCGGGTACAATCCCGGCACTCGCCCCCGGGGTCCCAGGACATGCGCAAACTTCCGCTCGCCGCAGCCGTGATCCTCGCCACCGCCTGCGCGTCGGCGCAGCGGACGGCCGAACCGGCGCCCGGGGCGGCCCCGGCCTCCGCGACCGCCGCGGCCCCGGTGATCGGGACGCCGCAGCCGGGCGAGACCGTCACCGTCTACGACCTCAACCACGACGGCAAGCCCGACGCCTGGAAGTACACCGTCAAGGACGCCTCCGGGAAGGACGTCGTCACCCGCAAGGAGAAGGATCTCAACGGCGACGGCAAGATCGACGTCTGGGAGGTCTACGCGCCGGACGGGACGCTCTCCCGGGCGACCTACGACATGGACTTCGACGGGCGCCCGGACGTCTCCCTGTTCTTCGAGAAGGGCCAGCTGGTCCGCAAGGAGTACGCCTTCGGCTTCGACGGCGTCCCCCACGCCACCAACTACTACGAGCGGGGGCACCTGGCCCGGGTCGAGCGCGACACCAACGGCGACGGCAAGGTCGATTACTGGGAGTACTGGGAGAACGGGCAGATCGACCGGATCGGGATCGACGTGGACGGGGACGGCCAGGTCGATCGCTGGGAGACCCGCCGGACCGCCGACGCGGGCGAGGGCGCCGCCTCCGACGCCGCGCCCGAGCCCGGCCCCCGGCGGCCGGCCCCCTAGAAGTAGAGGCGCGCGCCCAGGGTCCCCTCGGGCGACCACCCGAGCGTCGCGATCCACCGCGCGCCCATCCCGGCGCCGAGCGACAGATCGGTCCGCAGGAAGACCTCGACGCCGGCCCGTCCCGCGGCGGTGGGCTGCGCCTCGCCCCACCCGCCGACGGGCAGGACCAGCCCGCACTCCACCTCGACGATCGGCCGCCACCTCCAGAGGTCGGGGGCCCAGCGCAGGCCGGCGGCCGGCGTCACGGCGAGGTCCGCCGCGCGCTCGTCGGTCCGGGGGGCGGACCCCATCCCCAGCCAGGCGATCGCCTCGAAGTCCCCCTCCAGCCAGGTCGCGGCGCCGAGGAGGGCCGACCTCGAGCTCCCCTCCTTCCCCGCGCCGGCCTGCACGGCGAGCGTGACCGAGTGGTTGGGCGGCTGGGCGAGGGCGGCGCACGCGGCCGCGGCGAGCAGGGCGGCGAGGACGAGGCGAGGTCGGGGCATGTGGCACACGGAGAGCAAGCGCCGTGCTCACCATGCACCGCCCCTCCGCGCCTCCGCCGCCCGCCGCGCGCGGGCGCCCGACCGCCCGCCCAGCCCGGGCGGCGCTGCCCGTCGGCCTCGCGCTCGCCGGCTGCCTCGCCTCCCCGACCGTCCACCCGCGCGCCGCCGAGGAGCTGGGGCGCGGCTACGCCCACCTCGCCGCCGGCGACGCCGAGCGGGCGGAGGTCGCCTTCGAGCACAGCCTCGAGTTCGCCCCCGACCTGCCGGAGGGCTGGAACGGCCTGGGCGTGGTCGCCCGGTCGCGGGGAGAGCTCGACGCGGCCCGCGCCCGCTTCGCACGGGCGGTGCGGCTCTCCCCGGCCTTCGCGGAGGGGCACGCGAACCTCGGGGAGACCCTCCTCGCCCTCGAGCGCGAGGACGAGGGGGCCGACGAGCTGCGCGCCGCCCTGCGCATCGACCCCGACCTCGTCGCCGCCCGCCAGAACCTCGCCCGCGCCCTCCTCCACCGCGGCCTGGCCCGGCCGCAGGAGCGGCCCGCGGCCTGGGCCGAGTCGCGGCGCGCCTACCTCCACCTCCTCGAGTCCGAGCCCGATCGCGCGGCCGCGTGGCGCGACCTGGCGCTCATGGACTACCTCTCCGGGCGCTACCGGCAGGCCGAGGCCGGCTACCGCCGGTCGGTCGAGCTCGAGCCGGCCCCCGACGGCCTCCTCGGGCTCTGCCTCTCGCTCGTCCGGCTCGGCCGCTGCGACGAGGGGCGCGCCGCCTGCGAGCGCTGCCTGGCCGTGGCGCCGGGCGCCGAGGACTGCCGCCGGAGCGCGGCCGGGGCGGCCGCCTGCGCCGACTGACCGGGGCCGGAACGGCGCGAGGCCGGCCCCGCGCGCGGGACCGGCCTCGTTGGCGCAGCGCGGATCGCGGCGCTACTTGATCGTCCAGGTGTCGCCGCCGGCGAGGAGCTTCGAGACGTCGACGTTGCCCTTCTTCGACTTGGCGGCGTCGATCATCTCCCAGGTCAGCTCCTCGGCGGTCGGCCGCCGGACGTCCCGGAAGACGCCGATCGGCGACGGGAAGCCGGGCTTGAGCGACAGGTTGGCGAGCATGAAGGCGAGGGTCGGATCCTCGCGCTTCGCGTCGTGGACGAGGATGTCCTTCTCCGTCACCCCGTTCTCGCCGAGGGTCACGACCTCCAGCTCGGCCGTCTGGGGGTTGAACCGGATGCCCTTCCGGTTGTCCTTGCCGAAGAGGAGCGGCTTGCCGTGCTCCATCCGGAGCTGCGCGTCGGCCTTCACCGCCTTGTCGGTGAGGAAGGTGTAGGCGCCGTCGTTGAACACCGGGCAGTTCTGGTACACCTCGACGAAGCAGCTCCCCCTGTGCTCGGCGGCCGACTTGAGGACCGCGCCCATGTGGGCGCCCTCGACGTCGATGGTGCGGGCGACGAAGGTGGCCCCGGCGCCGATCGCCAGCGCCGGCGGGTTGAACGGGGCGTCGGGGGAGCCGTGCGGGGTGCTCTTGGTCTTCTTGCCGAGCTCGGAGGTCGGCGAGACCTGGCCCTTCGTCAGGCCGTAGATGCGGTTGTTGAACATCAGGAGCTTCAGGTCGATGTTCCGCCGCATCGCGTGGATGAAGTGGTTCCCGCCGATGGCGAGGGCGTCGCCGTCGCCGGTCACCACCCAGACCATCAGCTCCGGCCGCGACACCTTGAGCCCGGAGGCGAAGGACGGCGCGCGGCCGTGGAGGGTGTGCATCCCGTAGTTGTTCATGTAGTACGGGAAGCGCGAGGAGCAGCCGATGCCGGAGATGAAGACGATGTCCTCGCGCTTCACGCCGACGCCGGGGAGCGCCTTCTGCACCTGGTTGATGATCGAGAAGTCGCCGCAGCCCGGGCACCAGCGCGGGTCGATGCCCGACTCGAAGTCCTTCTTCGTGTACACCGGGAGCGACGGGGTCTGGCCGTTGGTCGTGCTCATGTTCGTTCGTGACCTTTCGTGAAGGCTAGAGGGCCTCGAGAACCTTGCCGGCGAGCTCGGCGATCTTGATCGGCTTGCCGTTGATCCGGTTGAACTGCAGCGGGTTCACGCCCGGGAACATGCCGCGCAGGTAGAAGGCCAGCTGCCCGCCGTTCACCTCGGGCACCATGATCTTCTTGAAGCTCTTCAGCACCGCGGCCAGGTTCTTGGGGAGCGGGTTGAGCCACCGCAGGTGGACGTGGGAGACCGACTTGCCCTGGGCCCGGAGCTCCTCGGTCGCCCCGCGGACGGAGCCGAAGGTGCCGCCCCAGGAGACGAGGAGGAGCTCCCCGCTCGGCGCGCCGAAGACCTCGACGTCGGGGACGTCCTCCACCACGTTCGCGATCTTCTGCGCGCGGGTCAGGATCATCTTCTCGTGGTTCATCCCGTCGTAGGAGACCATCCCGGTGAGGGAGTCCTTCTCCAGGCCGCCGATCCGGTGCTCGAGCCCCGGGGTGCCGGGGACCGCCCAGGGGCGGATGAGCTTGGCGTCGCGCTTGTACGGCATGTAGGCGCCGTCGTGGTTCGGCGTCGTCTGGTACTTCACCTGGAGCGGGGGGAGCTCGGACGCGGCGGGGACCCGGAACGGCTCGGAGCCGTTGCCCAGGTAGCCGTCGGTGAGGAGGATGACCGGGGTCATCCACTTCACCGCGATCCGCATCGCCTCCATGGCCGCCCAGAAGCAGTCGCCGGGGCTCTGCGCCGCGATCACCGGCAGGGGGGCCTCGCCGTGGCGCCCGAAGAGCGCCATGAGGAGGTCGGCCTGCTCGGTCTTGGTCGGCATGCCGGTCGACGGGCCGCCGCGCTGGACGTTCACCACCACCAGCGGCAGCTCGGCGATGACCGCCAGGCCGAGCATCTCGGTCTTGAGCGCCAGGCCCGGGCCGGAGGTGCTGGTGACGCCGAGGGCGCCGCCGAAGGAGGCGCCGATGGCCGAGCCGACCCCGGCGATCTCGTCCTCGGCCTGGTAGGTCACCACCCCGTGCTCCTTGAAGTGGGACATCTCCTGCAGGATCTCGGTGGCCGGGGTGATCGGGTAGCTGCCGAGGAAGACCTGGCGGCCGGTCAGCTTGGCCATCGTCGCGAAGCCGAGCGCGGTGGCGTAGTTGCCGGTCACGTTCCGGTAGGTGCCGGGGGTGAGCGTGGAGGCGGGCACCAGGTAGCGCTGGAAGAAGAGCTCCGAGGTCTCGCCGAAGGCGTAGCCGGCCGTGAAGACCTTCTGGTTCGCCTCGACGAACTGCGGCTTCTTCCCGAACTTCGCCTTGATCGCCTCGAGCTGCTGCTCCATGGGCCGGCTGTAGAGCCAGTACATGAGGCCGAGCGCGAAGTAGTTCCGGCAGCGGGCCGTCTCCTTCGACGACAGGCCGGAGCCCTCGAGCGCCGAGTCGGTCAGCTTCGACATGTCGACGAGGAAGATCTTGTAGTTCTGCTTGAGCGCCGCGTCCTCGAGCGGGTTGGTCTTGTAGCCCGCCTTCTCGAGGTTCGAGTCGGTGAAGGCGCCGGAGTTGACGATCAGCATCCCGCCCTGGCGCAGGTCGGCGATGTTGGTCTTGAGGGCCGCCGGGTTCATCGCCACCAGCACGTCCGGCGCGTCGCCGGGGGTGTGGATCTCGCGCGACCCGAAGTTGACCTGGTAGCCGGAGACGCCGGCGAGCGAGCCGGCGGGGGCCCGGATCTCGGCCGGGTAGTCCGGGAAGGTGGCGAGGTCGTTCCCCGCGAGCGCGTTCGCTCGCGTGAACTCGGTGCCGGTGAGCTGCATGCCGTCGCCGGAGTCGCCGACGAACCGGATGGTGACCGTCTCGACCTGCTGGACCTTCGTTGCCTGGGGGGACATGTGGCTCTGCGTCTCCTTGAATGGGGGAGCCGAGATACAAAAAGGGCCCTCTGTATGCCGGATCACCTCGCCGAAGTCAACGCCGGGCGAGCGCAAATGGGCGTAACGACAGGGCTAATCATGGACCGGCGCCGTCCGGATTCCCCGGACGCTCCCTGAACCGCCCCATTCCGGGCGCTTACGTGCCCTCGAGGCCCCGGGCGGGGCGCGCGGCTCAGCCGCCGGGGAAGATCTTGCCGGGGTTGAGGATGCCGAGCGGGTCGAAGACCGCCTTGATCCGCCGCTCGAGGGCCAGGACCTCCGGCCCCTGCTCGTACTCGAGGAAGTCCCGCTTGGCGAGCCCGACCCCGTGCTCGCCGGTGATCGTGCCGCCGAGATCGACCGCCGCCCGGAGGATCTCGGCCACCGCGGCGTCGACCGCGGGGCGCTCGGCGGGGGTGTCGTACAGCACGTTGCAGTGGAGGTTCCCGTCGCCCGCGTGGCCGTAGGTCGCGACCGCCAGCCCCCGGCCCGCCCCGGCCGCCTTGGCCCGCTCGACCAGCGCCGGGATGGCGGAGCGGGGGACGGCGACGTCCTCCGAGAGCTTGAGGGGGTGGACGGCCCTCAGATTCACCGAGAGATACTTCCGGATCTCCCAGATCTCGCGACGCTGCGCCTCGTCCTGGGCGACCAGCACCTCCCCGCGCGCCTCCGCCGAGACGAGGTCGGCCACCCTGGCGATCTCGCCCAGCACCTGATCGGGATCGTTGCCGTCGGTCTCCACGAGGAGGAGCGCCCCCGCCCCCGCGGGGAAGCGCCCGGGCGCCGTCCGGGCGACGGCCGCCAGCGACACGTCGTCGAGGAGCTCGAGGCAGCGGGGGATGACCCCCTGGGCGAGCACCCGGGAGACGGCGCGCGCGGCGTCGCCCACCGAGCCGAACACCACCAGGGCGGTGCCGACGTGGCGCGGCCGCGGCAGGAGCTTCAGGGTGATCTCGGTGACGATCCCCAGGGTCCCCTCGCTCCCGACGAGGAGCGCGGTGAGATCGTAGCCGGCGACCCCCTTGATCGTCCGCCGGCCGAGCCGGAGGATCTCCCCGGTCGGGATCACCGCGGTCACCCCGAGCACGTACTCCCGGGTCACGCCGTAGCGGAGGGCGCGCGGCCCGCCGGCGTTCTCGGCGACGTTTCCGCCGAGGGTGCAGAGGTCGAGCGAGTTGGGGTCGGGCGGGTAGAAGAGCCCGTGGGCCTCGACCGCCTCCTGGAGCCGCCCGGTGATCACCCCCGGCTCGACCCGCGCCGTCAGGTCCTCGGGCCGGATCTCGAGGATCCGGTCCATCCGCTCCAGGCTCACCCCGATGCCGCCGCGCACCGCCAGGGAGCCCCCCGACTTGCCGCTCCGCGCGCCGATCGGGACCACCGGCACCCGGTGGCGCGTCGCGACCGCGAAGACGGTCCGGACCTCCTCGGCCGTCCGGACCCGCACCACCGCGTCGGGGGGGAAGAGGCCGAGGTCCGACTCGTCGCGGCCGTAGGGCTCGAGCCCATCGGCGTCGCCGGCGATCAGCCGGTCGGCCGGGAGGGCGCCGCGCAGCTCGGCGACCGCGGCCTCGGCCGGGGTCACCCGTACACCTCCAGGTTCGCGCCGCTGGTCGCCGCCGGCGCGTCGAGCGCGGCCCAGACGAGCACCCGGGCGACCTCGTCGAGCTCCACCGTCGGCTCGAAGGGCGTCTGGCGGAGCATGGCGGTGTCGACGCCGCCGGGCGACACGGCGAGGCACTGGACGCCGTGACCGCGCAGCTCCTCGGCGAGGGAGCGGGTGAAGCCGAGGAGCCCCCACTTCGAGGCGTTGTAGGCGCTCGCCATCGGCGTGCCGATGGTGCCGGAGATCGAGGCCACGTTGACGATCCTCCCGCGCCCGCGCGCCTTCATCCCGGGGAGCACCGCCCGGGCGCAGAGGAAGGCGCCGGTCAGGTTGACCTCGAGGGTGCGGCGCCAGTCGGCCGGCGCGAGCGCCTCGACGGCGCCGCGCACCAGCACCCCGGCGCAGTTGACGAGGACGTCGCAGTCGCCGATCGCCCGCGCGTGCGCCGCCACGAGCCGCGCCACGTCGGCCTCGGAGGAGACGTCCCCGGCCACGGCCAGCGCCGCGTCCCCGCCGCGGACCACGCGGTCGAGCTCGCTGGCCGTCCGCGCGAAGACGGTGACCCGCAGCCCGCGCGCGGCGAGGGCCCGCGCCGCCGCCGC